>NZ_SSXB01000071.1:0-21947 GCF_021698995.1 Blastococcus sp. KM273129
GCCGGTGGCCATCGCGGCCGGCCGGTCGATGCCGACCCGGACCAGCTCCCGCTGGGCCTCCGCCACGTCCTCGGCGGTCTCGCCGAGCAGGGTCACCGGGGTGCCCCAGGGCATCAGCCAGGCGAGATAGGTGACGAACTGCCCGTCCAGGCCGAAGTTGACCGTGCCGCCGACGTGCCCGGCGGCGAAGGCCGTGCGGTTGCGCAGGTCGACGACCCACTCACCGGCCTCGATGCGCCGGCGCAGCTCGGCCGGTTCCGCCTCGGTGGGCAGGGAGAGGTCGGCCTCGCCGGGGCCGGCGGAGTTGGCCGGGCCCATGTGCGCGTAGTAGGCCGGGTACGCGTCCAGCCCGGCGAGGAGGTCGTCGACGTAGCGGGCCTCGTCCGTCGTGAGCGCGGGGTTGGCCAGCTTCTCCTGCCCGATCGTGCTGGCGGTGCCGCCGGACTGGGTGGCCGAGCAGAAGCTGCCGAAGCCGTGCGTCGGGTAGACGGCGGTCTCGTCGGGGAGCTCGGCGGCCAGGCGCTGGGCGGAGTGCCACTGCGCGTGGGCGAGGGTGTCGGTGTGGTCGGGGCCGAGGAGGTCGGGCCGGCCGGTGGAGCCGTACAGCAGCGAGCCGCCGGTGAAGACCGCCACGGACTCGCCGTCGGCCTCCAGTGCGAAGGACAGGTGGGTGTGCGTGTGCCCGGGGGTGAGCAGAACCCGCACGCGCATGCGGGCCCCGACCTCGACGACGTCGCCGTCGGAGACCCCGGTGCGCTCGAAGAAGACCGGGTCGTCGGCGTTCAGCAGGTACCGGGCGCCGACCTGGCGGGCCAGTTCCAGCCCGCCGGTCACGTAGTCGTTGTGGATGTGGGACTCGAAGACGTGGGTGATCCGGACGCCGGCGGCCTCGGCGATGCCGAGCACGCGGTCGTAGTCGCGCTGCGGGTCGACCACGAGCGCGACCTCGCCGTCGTGGGCGATGTAGGTGCGGTCGCCCAGGCCGGGGGTGTCCAGGGGGAGGACGGTGATCGTCATCGGGATTCCTCTCGGGACCGTGGTGGCGTGATCCAGGTCAGGCGGCGGTGGCGACCGGGCGGCCGGACTCGATCCAGGCGCCGGTGCCGCCGGTGACGCTGGTGGCGTCGATGCCGACCGCGCGCATCAGCGCGGTGGCCTGGGCGCTGCGCCCGCCGGCCTGGCAGATGACGTAGACCGGTCGGTCCTGCGGCAGCTCGGGGAGGCGGGCCGGGAGCACGCTCAGTGGCAGGTTCTGCGCGCCGGGGACGTGGCCGGGGCGGTACTCGCGCGCCTCGCGCACGTCGATGACGAGGGCGTCGCCCTCGGCGAGCCGGGCGGCGAAGGCGTTCTGGTCGATCTCGGGGATCACGTCAACTCCTGGGGGTCTGGGTCGATATACCCGGGGGGGTATGCCAGGCCAACGGTAGCACCACGGCGTGCATTCCCCCGGGGGTATGCCGTGGTGCAGCTGCCGACCGGGTCCGCGCCGCCGCGACGGAGTGGCGGGGGCTCGTGGTGGTGCAGCTGATCGGTGCCCCCGGGGACCTCGAGGCGAGGTCCAGGAGGTGGAGCGTGACCGGTCCAGCGGGAGGCTCCGTCCCGGCCGCAGCGTTCCGCTGCTGATCGACGTTCGCCGGCCCGCGCCGCGGGGCGCATGCTCGGGGCATGGACGTCGACGTCGCCGTGGAGGCCGTGATCCCGCACCCCCGCGAGGTCGTCGCGTCCTACGCCGGGGACCCGGGCAATGCGCCGCAGTGGTACGCCGACGTCGTGTCGGTCGGCTGGCGGACCCCGCCCCCGGACGCGGTCGGTTCGAGGGTGGAGTTCGTGGCCCGCTTCCTGGGGCGGACGCTGCGCTACACCTGCGAGGTCGTCGAGCTCGTCACGGGCGAGCGCCTGGTGATGTGCAGTGCCGACGGGCCGTTCCAGATGGAGACCACCTGCACCTGAGTCGGTGCCCGGCGGCACCTCGACGGGCTGCGCAACCGGGGTGCGCCGAGCGGGTTCGCGCGGATGGGGGCGCCGGTGACGGCGAGGGCGATGAGGGGCGCGACGACGGAGGACCTCGTGCGTCTCGCCGAGCGCCTCCAGCGCCGCTGAGACCGGCCGGCCCCGCAGCGGGACCGGCCGGCCGGACGGGAGCGGGGTGCGGACGTCACCAGGCGTGCGCGACGTCGACCACCAGCCGGGTCTCCAGCCGGGTGGGCCCGGCGAGCAGGAAGGTGCGGAACGGCAGCCTGGCCCGTGTGCCCAGGCCGATCACCGTCTCGCCTTCCTGGGACCCGGCCCACACGACCTGGCGGAAGGTGCGGTAACCGTCGACCGCGGCCAGCTGCCGCGGGTCGCCCAGGGGGAGGTCCGTCCCGTCCGCCAGGACGCTGATCCGCAGCGACGCACCACCGGCGACCGGCACCGGGTCGCCGGAGGCGACGCCGCGCACGGGGCCGTACCCCACGGTGTAGGCCAGGTCGGACGAGCCGTTGCGCAGCGACAGCACGATCCGGTCGAAGCACGCGTGCCGGCCGGTCCGGACGGCCTCGAGCTCCGCGCCGGTCGCGTGCGCGGTGGGTCCGGCCTCGGCGGTCGACCCCCACGTGAGGCCGCAGTACGGGGTGGCGGCGGAGGCCGGAGCGGTCAAGGTGAGCACACCCAGGAACGCCAGCGGGGCGAGCACGAGCGGTCGGGCGATCTTCTTCATGTCGGTTCTCCTGTGTCGGGGTGGAGCTGTGAGATTCCGCCGACACGAACGGGACTGCCATGGCCAGGAAATCGCTTGATCGCTGAACTGCGTGGTATCGATCCGGCAGCACTTGCCAGATCCGGCGGGGCGCCACCTTGTTCCGCCGCGGGTCGTGCGACAGCGCCGTCGGACGCGCACGCACGGTGACCGCTACCGGCCGCGCCGGGCGTGCTCAGGCCAGCAGGACCTCGGCCACGCGGGTGGTCCCGCTGCCGTCGGTGACGGTGGCGGCGGCGAGCGCGACCTCCCGGAGCCGCCCCGGCCCGGTGAGCTCGGCGAGCCGAGCCGCCAGGCGGGGGACCGAGCGCTCGGGCGCGCGGCTCAGCGGGAGCACGTACCCCCCGGCGCCCATGCCGTCGTAGACCGCCGTCTGGTTGCCGGCCACCGCGACCACCGCGGCCGGCCGCGCCAGGCAGCAGAGCTCCCACAGCGTGGTTCCGCCGGCGGTGACCACCAGGTCCGCGCCCAGCATGTCCCGGTGCACCTCCGGCCGGGGGCCCAGCAGTTCCACCCGCGGGTGGGCGGCGAGCTCCGGGTCGGGCGCGGTCTCGGCGGGGTGGATCACCCGCACCGTGGCGCCGGGGAAGGCGGCGAGCGCGGCGTGCGCCGCCGGGCCGGTCATGCCCGACGGGTCGGTGCCGCCGAAGAGGACCAGGACCGAGCGGGGGACGTCGGGCAGCCGGTGCGCCGAGGCCAGCGCCGCGGCGCGTGTCGCCGGGAACTCCGGGCGCAGCAGCGCGTGCACCGGCCCGGCGAGCACGGTGCCGGCGCCGGGGTAGGGCAGCCGTTCGGCCCCCAGGTTCTGGTTGACGACGACGTCGGCGGTGAACGCGCGGTCGGCGAGGTCGTCGACCACCGTGAGGCGTCCGCCGGCCGCGCGCAGCGCCCCGTGCAGCGCCGCCAGCCACGCGCCGGTGACGCGGTAGCTGTCCACCACGACGTCGACCGGCCGGTCGGACGGCAGCGCGACGGCATTCCAGTCCCCGGTCCCGAGGTCGAGCCCGGCCGCGGCGACCGCCTCCCGGGCGCGGGGGAGCGCGTCGGGGCGCAGCAGCACCTCCACCTCCGCGCCGCGCGCGGTCAGGGCGCGGGCCAGCGCGACCGAGCGGACGAAGTGCCCGAGGCCCGTCGTCGACGACGCCTCGCAGAGCACCCGCACGCGCCGGCCGGACCGGAGCGGGGCGGCCGTCACCTCAGGCGAGCAGGCCGCGGGCGCGCAGCTTCTCCTCGAAGCCGGCCCGCCGCTCGGCCCAGTCGCCGGCCCACATCGCCAACTGGTGGACGTGCACCCACTCGCCGTCGCGGCGGTAGTGGTCCTGCAGGACCCCCTGCGGGCGGAACCCGAACTTGGTGTGCATCGCGACGACGGCCTCGTTGAACGACAGGACCTCGCAGCACAGCTTGTGCAGCCCCAGCTCGCCGAAGGCGTGCTCGAGCACGAGGAACTCCACCGCACTGCCGACCCCGCGGCCGCGGGTGCGCGGGTCGGCGAGGTAGAAGGCCCAGGTCGCCCGCCGGTTCTCGCGGTCGATGTCGGTGACGAACGCCGCCCCGACGGGGAGGTCGTCCATGCGGACGACCCAGGCGCGCCGCCGGTCGTCGGCGAGCAGCCCCGCGAACCAGCGGGCGTGCTCCTCGGCGCCGATCTCGTGGGTCGTGTACATGAACCGGGCGACCTCGGGGTCGTTGCGCCACTCCCGCAACCGGTCGCGGTCCTCCGGGCCCACGGGCACCAGTTCCACCATCAGCCGCCGTCCCCTCCGTGCTCGCCCGCCACGTCGTCCGCCCGCACCCCCGCCTGCCGGCCGCGGTGGTCCCCCTCCGGGAACGGGCCGGCGAGCACCCGGGAGAGCGCGGCGACCCGGGGGTCGCCGGCCATCCCCGCCAGCCAGGCCGCCCACCCCGGCCGCTCCCGCATGGCCGTCAGCGCCCGGCGCAGGCCCGCGCGGTCGCCCCGCTGCGAGGCGGCCAGTGCAGCGTAGAGGTCGCGGGCGCCTTCGGGTGCGAAGACGGCGAGGGTCTCGTAGTCCCGCTCGTCGTAGGCCCGCTGCAGGTTGCGCAGCACCCGGAGCTGGGCGACCGGGTCACCCGAGTCGTCCACCCGCAGGTCCGTGCGCACCCCGTCGTCCTCGGGGCTCACGGGCGTGCCGCCGACCACGAGCAGCGCCGCCGACTGCCGGCCCCGGAGGTCGCCGCCGGCGGCCTCACCCGCGGCCAGTGCGGCGAGCAGGCGGTCGGCGAGCGCCCCGTCGCTGCCGGCGAACCCCTCGGCCATCGCCGGCAGGACCGCGTCGGAGGCGAGCATGTTGCCCTGCACGCTGAACCCCGGGCCGACCCGGTGGCCGCTCACGGGGAACGACCCGGGAGCGGTGTCGGCGGCCACCCCGCCGGCGACGTCGAGGACGGCGATCTGCCGGTCGGCGTCCTCTGCGGCGTGCGCGGCGCGCCGGACGAGGTCCGCGGGTGCGGTGCCGGCAGCCAGCCCCTCGAGGAGGACGCCGCGCAGCCCGCGCGGGCTGCGCGCCTGGACGGCCACGACCCCGACCCCCGGGCGCGCGGCGGGCACCACCCGGCCGACGGCGAGGATGCAGGAGGCGACCGCGATCCCGAGGTCCCCGGTGCGCGGGTCCCGGGCGAGGACGGAGAAGGTCACGCGTGCACCTGCCGGCGGACCGGGGTCAGGCCGGGCGGCCGAGCCGCCGCACGCCCGGGACGTCCCCGCCGAGGGTGGCCGTGACCCGCTCGGTCTCCGCCCGCCGGCCGAGGAGCGCCGGGTCGGGGTTGCGGCACAGCACCAGCGAGGCCCCGGCGGCCAGCGGCGCCAGCAGCCACGCGACCGGGCCCGCCTCGGTCGCGGTCGCCTCGTCGAGCAGGACCCGGTCGCCGGCCGCGATGCCCAGTCGGCCGGCGAGCTCCGCCGCGGCGGCGGTCAGCTCGCCGAGGGCGAGCGTCAGCCCACCGAGCCGCAGCCCCGGCGCCGCCGGGTCGGGGCGCTGGTAGGGGGTGAAGACGTCGCCCTGCACCCGGACCTCGAGCGCGAAGTCGCGCGCCGGGCCGGCGTAGCCGGTCATGCCCGCACCGAGGGGGTGCAGCGACAGGCCCACCAGCTCGGGCACCCCGGCGTCCTCCAGCGGTCCGAGCCGGTCCTGGGCGGCGAGCACGACGTCGGCCTCGGCGACCCGGTCGTCGTCCTCGGTGGCGGTGTCGAGCACCGTGGCCCCGCAGCTCCAGACCGCGAGCAGCACCGCCGCGGTCTGCCAGTGCACCGGCAGCGCGACCGCCACGGTGCTGCCCGGGCCGACGTCGAACTCGTCCTGGAGGAGGTTGGCGGTCTTGGCCACCCAGTTGGCCAGCGTGGTGGCGGACAGCTCGATCCGCTCGCCGGTGGCGTCGTCGTAGTGGGTCAGCAGCGGTGCCGCCGGCGCCGCGCGCAGCGCCGCCGCGAGCAGGTCGGCGGGGGCCGAGGGAGTCGTGTGGTGCACGGGGAGAGGGTTGCACCTGGGCTGCTCGCCTCGCAGTCCGACGGCGTCGCGCAGTTACAGTCGGGTCTCGGTACGGGCAGCCGTGCGGGCGGGCAGACCCGCGGACGCGCTGCCGGAGTCGTCGCACCCGGCGCTCCGCGTCGGAGAAGAAGGTCGGGACGTGACCGCACACACCCAGCAGCTGGGCCGGCCGGCCCGCCCCCCGGTGCAGCCGGCCTCGGGGGCATCGGCGCCGGAGGCGGCCCGTCGCTCGCGGCCCGGTGGGGCGCTCGGCGCGTACGCGGCCTACCTGCTGCTCCAGCTCCTCCAGCTCCTCGTGCTCGCCCGGCTGGCTCCCCGGTTCTTCTGGCTCGACGACTCCCAGGGCCAGTTCGGCCCGATGCTGTGGTGGATGGGGCAGCACCTCGAGGGCGGCCGGCCCCCGCTCATGGCCCCCGAGCTCGGGATGGCGGGCAACCTCGCGGCGGACATGCAGTACGGCGCCCTCGACCCGCTGCACTGGGGCCTGATGGCGCTCTCCCGCCTCACCGACGACTTCCTCGTGCTCTCCTGGGGCTTCGCCGCCCTGTGCGTCATCCTGCTCGGCTCCGGTGTCCTCACCGTGCTCCGCTCCTACGGCGTGCCCGGCTGGCTCGCCGTGGCCGGGGCGCTGGGCGTGGCCTCCAGCGGCTTCTTCCTCTGGTACGGCGGCTCCTGGTGGCCGCTCATGTGGAGCGTCGCCTGGCTGCCCTGGTTCTGGTGGGGCCTCGCGGTGCCGCGCCGGGTCGGGCCCCTGGTGCTCGGCCTGAGCACCTGGGCGCTGCTGGCCTCCGGCAACCCCTACGTCCTCTTCTTCGCGCTCGCGCTCGTCGGCGGGCAGGCGTTCGAGCAGATCCGCGACGGCGGCACGTGGCGGGTCCTCCTCCGGCCCCTCGGGGTCGCCCGCATCGCCGCGGCGTTCGGCGGGCTGCTCATCGCGCTGCCCACCCTGCTGACGACGGTGGAGCTGTCCTCCTACATGTCCCGGCTCGACCCGGACCCGGTGATCGGGAACGCCGCCTTCGGCGTGACCAACCTGGCCGACGTGCTGCTGGGCGGGCCGACCCTGCTGGGCCAGACCAACTCCTTCGGCGGCACGGTGCCGCTCGTGCCGGCCATGTACACGCTGGTCGTCGCCGTCGCCGCGGTCGCCTTCGTGGAGTGGCGCCGGGCGATCCGGTCACCGGGCGTGGTCACGGCGGGCGTGGTCTACCTGCTCGCGGTCGTCTTCACCCAGCTGCCCACCGTGGTGGCGATGTTCCGCTACCCCTTCCGGTACCTGGTCGTCGTGCAGGTCGTGCTGCCGCTGCTGGTCCTGATCGGGCTGCGGGCGGCGCCGCGGTTCACCCGGGGCCGGCTCGTCGCGGCGGGGGCGCTGGTGCTCGCGCAGACGCTGCTGGCCACCTTCCGGGCGCCGGTGTTCCTGAGGTGGCACGTCCTCGCGGGGGTGCTGACCGCCGTCGCGGTGGCCGCGCTGGTCGTGGCCCTGCGCGGGCCCGCCCGCGCCGATCGCCGCCGCACGTGGGCCGCGAGCGCGGTGGTGGTCGCGATCAGCTGGGGCACGGTGTTCCTGGGGGAGCAGATGATGGTCTCCCTGCAGGAGCGGCGGAACGCGCTCGACGGGGTCACCGCGGAGGCCGGCGTCCCCTTCCGCTCGCTGCCACCCGGGCGCGACCTGGGCACGACCGTCGCGGCGTACGAGGAGCGGTCCCTGGGGACCGACGGCTCCGCGACCGTGATCACCTACGGCTTCGAGGGCGACATGGGCTGGTCGGACGGGGTGCTGCGCAGCAACGGCAACCTCGTGGCGGACTTCCTGACCGGTACCGGCTCCTACGCGGTCTGGCACGCCGCCCTGAACGAGCGCTGG
The DNA here is from genome assembly GCF_021698995.1 of Blastococcus sp. KM273129. Lineage (NCBI taxonomy): Bacteria > Bacillati > Actinomycetota > Actinomycetes > Geodermatophilales > Geodermatophilaceae > Blastococcus > Blastococcus sp. KM273129. The sequence goes on from NZ_SSXB01000071.1 coordinate 8,111, forward strand.
TGCCGCACCTACGAGGGGGCCACCTGCGAGGACCCGGCCGAGCTGCTGAGCCCCGCGGGGGACACCGGGACCTCCTGGCTCGAGCTCATGAGCGAGGACACCGTCCTGCTCGACCGGGACGCCCCCGAGCCGCTCCAGGACTACTTCGCCCGCGCGTGGACCGTCGGGGAGCAGCGCGACGAGTACGTCGAGTACCGCCGGGAGGACGACCTGCCCGGCCGCGTCACGGCCGCCTCCGGCGTGGAGGTGGCCGAGGCCGACGTCGAGCGGCTGGCCCACAGCGGCGAACCCCTGGGGACCTACACGGTCTCCACCGGGGACGACGGCGGGTGGCTGGCCTTCCGCATCCCGTACTGGCCCGGGCTGGAGGCGACGCTCGACGGCGAGCCGGTGGAGGTGGGCACCGTGGAGGACGCCGTCCTGCGCGTGGAGCTGCCCGCCGGGGTCACCTCGGGGACGCTGGCGATCTCCTACACGCCGATCGGTGAGCGCTTGCTGCTCCCGGCCACCGCTGCCGGCCTGGTGCTGGTCCTGGCGGGCTGGGCGTGGGCGGTGCTCGCCGGCCGCCGGGACGCCGAGGTGCCCGCGGGCGCCGGGGCGGTGGACCGGTGAGCCCCCGCCTGCGCCTGCTGCTGCGCCAGCTCGGGCACTTCCTCATGGGCTCGGGGCTGGGGCTGGCGGTCGACCTCGGGCTGTTCTACCTCGCGGTGCGCCTCGGAGCGCCGCCGTGGCTGGCCAACGTCATCAGCGCCGGCTGCGCGGTCGTCGTCGTCTACCTGTTCGTGACCAAGTACGCCTTCGCCGGGGGGCGGACGCGCACGTCCTTCCTGCTCTTCGTCGCCTGGTACGTCACGTCGATCGCGATCTTCTCGGTCCTCATCGACGTCCTCCACGCGCAGACCGGCTGGGCACCGTTCGTCTGTAAGTTGGTGTCGCTGCCACCGTCGTTCGCGGCGAACTTCGCGGCCAGCAAGCTGCTGTTCGGCCGCGCCGGGCGGTCCGCGGACGTCGCACCGGGGCCCGCCCCGGCGCGGGACGGCGCGGGAGCCTGAATGGACCGGCAGCGCACCATCCCGGCCGAGGGGTACGGGGGCACCGACGCAGTGGGGGAGCAGTTCTCGATGGCACCAGGTGGGTCGGTGCAGGCCCTGCTCTTCGACCTCGACGGCACGCTGGTCGACACGCGGGAAGCCAATTACCTGGCCTACCGGGACGCGTTCGCCGAGTCGGGGCACGAGCTGACCTCCGAGCAGTTCGCCACGACGTGGGGCCGTGATTCCCGCGACTTCATCCCCGACCTGCTGCCGGGCATCGACCCCTCGGGCGTGGACACCATCCGGACGGCCAAGAGCCGGCTCTACGCCGAGCAGCTGCACCGGACGTCGGCCAACGCCGCGCTGATCTCCTTCCTCCGGCTCGTCGCGCCCACCCACCGGACGGCCCTGGTCAGCACCGCCAAGTCCGGCAACGGCCGGCAGATCCTGGCGACCCACGGGCTGGTCGAGCTGTTCGACGTCGTCGTCTGGGGCGACGAGGTCACCCGCAGCAAGCCCGACCCGGAGGGCTACCTGCGCGCGCTGGAGCTGCTGGGCGCCGACGCCGCGGCGAGCCTGGCCTTCGAGGACTCCGAGACGGGGCGGCAGGCAGCTCTCGCGGCAGGTCTGATGGTGCTCGAGGTGCCGCACTTCTGATGACTCCTCCCCGCTACTCGCGCGGCCGGCTGGCGCTCATCGTCGTCGCGCTGCTGTCCCTCGCCGGCTTCCTCCTGCTCACCTGGCCCACGCTCGAGGACCTGTGGTCCCGGCTGTCCTCGGGCCTGTCCGGTGGCGGCTGGGCGCTGCTGGGCGTCGCCGGCCTCGTCCAGCTGGGCGGGCACGTGCTCCGCGCCGCGCGCACCAAGGTGCCGATCGACAACGTGCGCCGCGGCAGCCTGGCCGGCCAGTTCCGGCACCTCTCCATCGGCTACCTGTTCAACGTGGTGTGGCCGCTGCGGGTCGGCGAGATCGTCCGGTCCTGGCTGATCGCCAAGACGCTGCGGATCAGCTTCCTGTACACGCTGCTGGCCGTCGTCCTCGAGCGGCTGATCGACGTCGTGCTCGTGTCGGTGGCCTTCCTGGTCCTGCTCGCCGTCGTCGGCGGCCCCGTCACCGGCATCGTGCCCGCCGCCGCCGTCGTGGCGCTGGTCGTCTCCCTGGTGCTGATCGGCTCGTTCGCCGCGCTGGTCCGGGAGAACGCCACCCTCATGCGGCTGGCCTGGCGGATGACCGCCTGGCTCAACAGCGACCTGGAGAACCGGGCCCGGTTCAAGCTGTGGTCGGTCATCTTCGGCTTCCAGCGCTTCCTCCGGCAGCGCCGCCAGCTCGCCCGCTACGGCGTGCTGACGCTCGCCTCCTGGGCCTGCTACGTCGCCGCGGCCGCGCTGGTCGTCGCGGTCGTGTTCCCCGTGCTGTCCGGCCGCGACGGCGTCCTCGCGACCGCGGCGCCGGCCGGCGTGGTCAGCCCCAGCATCGGCAACGGCGCCCCGGGGTCGTTCGTCGACGGCATCCGGGCCTTCGTCGAGGGCAGCACCGGCCTCGGCGGGGCGACGGTGCTGCTGTTCGCCGCCGCGGCGTGGGTCGTGGTCAACGTGCCCGTGCTCCTCGTGGCGGTCGTCGCGCTGTTCGTGAACTGGGCCAAGCGCACCAGCGACCCGCTGGCCGGCGTCGCGCCCACCCCGGGGGACCGCTACGTCAACAAGCTGGGCCGCGACCAGGACATCTCGGGCTCCATGACCCACTTCCTGGACGCCTACTTCCAGCGCCAGCACCTGAGCACGGTCATGCACCGGCTGGAGGTCAACGGCAACGTCAGCCTGGTGCGCTTCTTCAAGGGCGGCTCGAACGCGGTGACCCTGCTGGCCACGAATGGCTCGGGGGAGCTGTTCGTGAAGAAGATGGTGCCGACCGAGTACGCGCACCGGCTGAAGAACCAGCACGACTGGCTGGCCGAGCGGGCCGACCACCACCAGCTCGTCACCGTGCTGCGCGAGGAGCACGCCCCGGACCACTACTCCATCGACCTGGAGTACCGGCCGAGCAGCGTGCCGCTGTTCGAGTACGTGCACGAGCACCCGCTCGCGGAGGGCCGCGCCAAGCTGGCGGAGGTCTGGGACTACATGTACTCGCGGGTCTACCGGCTGGGCGAGCTGGAGCAGCGGCCGGAGCTGCGCGACGACTACGTCACCGAGCGGTTCGTGCTGCGGGTGCGGGCCGCCGCGGAGTCGCACCCCGCGCTGGCGCAGGCGCTCAAGGGCGACCGGATCCTCGTCAACGGCACCGAGCTGGACAACTTCGACCGCGTCCTCGCCCGCATCCAGGGCAGCCCGGCGGCGTGGGAGGACCTGGCCACCTTCCGCTCGTCGTCGCACATCCACGGCGACCTGACCGTGGACAACATCCTCGTGGACCTCCCGACCCGCGACGTGCTGGTCATCGACCCGTCCGACGACAACCAGATCCGTGGGCCGATCATCGACTTCGCCCGGCACATGCAGTCGCTGCTGTACGGCTACGAGTTCCTCAACGACGACGAGGACCCGGTGGTGCTCTCCGCGACGGACGCGGGCGTCCCCGAGATCACCTACCGGGACGCGCGGTCGGCCCGGTACGCCGAGCTCGCCGACTTCGTGGCGACAGAGGTCATGCCCCGGCGGCTGGCGCCGGCCGAGCAGCGGGCGGTGCTGTTCCACGTCGGCCTGTTCTACGGCCGCATGCTGACCCACCGGGTGGCCATCAACCCGGGCACGGTGCTGAAGTACTACGCGGTGTGCATCCAGGCCCTCAACCGCTTCGTGGAGCAGTACGACCTCCCGGTGCGCGCGCAGGACGACGACGAGCTCGGCAGGCAGCCGGGCAACGAGGAGGTTCTCACCCGGTGAACGCGGTCATCGCCATCCCGGCCTACAACTGCGCGCCCCAGATCGGCCGGGTGCTGGACGAGATCACCGACGAGGTCGCCGGCCGGGTGGCCGAGATCTGGGTGATCGACAACCGCAGCACCGACGACACCCTCGAGCGCGCCGTGGCCTACAAGCGCACCGGCCGGCTGCCCAACCTGCGGGTGTTCCGCAACCGGCAGAACAACAGCCTGGGCGGTACGCACAAGGTGGCGTTCGAGCACGCGCGGGCCGCCGGTCACACCCACGTCGTCATCCTCCACGGCGACAACCAGGCCAGGAGCGACGAGGTCGGGCTCCTCCTCGACCACGCGCAGGCGCACCCGGAGACCCAGACGGTGCTCGGGTCGCGGTTCAGCCGGCGCTCGCGGCTGCACGGCTACGACGCCAAGCGCGTGTGGGGCAACCGCGTCCTCAACACCGTCTACAGCGTGGTCGCGCTGCGGCCGCTGCAGGACCTCGGGTCCGGGCTCAACCTCTTCGCGCTGCGCGACCTGGACCCGGGCACGTACATGCGCTTCGCCAACCACCTGACGTTCAACTACGAGCTGATCCTCGACCTGGTGCGGCGGAAGGTCCGGTTCGCCTTCGTGCCGATCACCTGGCGCGAGGAGGACCAGGTGTCCAACGCGCGGAACTGGAACATCTTCCGGACGGCGCTGCGCAACCTGGCGCTGTGGCGGCTCGGCCGGCAGACCTCCGCCCCGGCCGCGGACCGCGACTACGAGTGGGACGAGGTGCAGTGATGGCGACCCTGCAGGTGCTGATGCCGATGGGCGGGCTGGGCACCCGGTTCCGCAAGGTCGGGATCACCACGCCCAAGCCGCTGATCGAGGTCGGGGGCACCCCGATGTTCCAGCGGGCGCTGCGGTCGTTCGACCCGTGGCCGGGTGACAAGACCGTCACCGTCGTGGTCCGCGAGGACAACGACCGCGAGTTCGACCTCGCCGCGCGGGTGCGCGGGGTCGAGCCCTCGGCCGGCATCGTGCTGCTCGACCACGACACCCGGGGTGCGGTGGAGACCTGCCTGGAGGCCCGCGACCACCTCGACCCGGAGCAGCCGCTGGTGATCATGGACTGCGACATCGCCTTCGACAGCCCCGAGTACTTCCGCGTGCTCCGGGCGGCGGTCGAGAGCCGGGACGTCGACGGGCTGCTGCTGTCCTTCCACTCCACCGAGCCGCGCTACAGCTTCGCCGAGGTCGGCGAGGACGGCACCGTGGTGCGCACGGCGGAGAAGCAGGCGATCTCCTCCGACGCGCTCATGGGCGTCTACTCCTTCACCTCGGCGCGGGTCTTCCTGGAGGCCGCCGACCGGCTGATGGAGCGCCAGATCGGGGCGGCCATGCCGGAGTACTACGTCTCGCTCGTCTTCAACGAGCTCATCGACGCCGGCCGCCGGGTCGGCCTGGTGCGCGGGGACTTCTACTGCTTCGGGACGCCGGAGGAGCTGGCGGCCTTCGAGGCGACCGGCGCCCCCGTCTGACCCGGCGCGGCCCGCGACCGACCGCGGCACCGGCGGCGCGACGGCGCCGCTGTGATCCGTGCGACCCGCAGCACCTCGCTCGTCACACGCGTACCTCGCGTGCCTGTCCGAATGCGATCCGTGACGACATGTCGCTACCGTCGTCCCGGGCGTGCGAGGTGACACCGGCGCGCCCGTAGGTGCGCGGCCGCACGGCCTGCGCTTCCGGGGGGCACGGGGCCCCGTTGCGCCGATGCGGAGTGCTTGATGAGCCTGACCACCGATCCCGCCACGGACGCGGCTGCCACGGTGCACCCGGCGCCCCGCGTGGGGAGCCGCGTCCCGCACCCGCGCGGTGGTGACGGCCGGCCGGCACCGCGACCGGTCGGCACCCGCCGCCCGGCCCGGCGGCCGTGGGCGCGCCGGCCGGCGCTGTGGGCGTTCGGGACCTACCTCGGCGTCCAGGTGGCCCTGCTGGCCGTGCTGCGGGCCGCCGTGCCGCGCTTCTTCTGGATCGACGACGCGCAGATCCAGTTCGCCCCCATGTCGTGGTGGCTGGGCCGGCGGATGGCCGAGGGCTCGCTGCCCCTGCTCGACCCCGACCAGGGGATGGCCGGCAACCTGACGGCGGACATGCAGTACGGCGTGCTCGACGTCGTCCGCTGGCCCTTCCTGCTCTGGGCCGGCACGCAGCAGGACCTGCAGCTCGTCGCCACCGTCCACGCCTGGCTGGCGGTGCTCGTGCTCGGCAGCTCCGCCGTGGCCGTGCTGCTGGCGCACCGAGTTCGACCGGCCCTCGCGGTCGCCGCCGCGCTGGGCGCGGCGACGAGCGGCTTCCTGCTGTGGTGGGGCAGTGCGTGGTCGCCCCTCATGTGGAGCGTCGCCGCCCTCGTGTGGCTGTGGGCCGCGCTGTGCTCCCGGCGCTGGTACGGCCTCGTCGGCGTCGGGCTCGCCACCGCGGCCGTCGTCTGCTCGGGCAACCCCTACATCCTCCCGCTCGTCCCGGTCGTGGTCGGGCTCCACGGCTACGAGCGGTGGCGGGACGGCGGGCGCGCCGTGCTCCGGGACCGCTGGACCGCCGCGACGATCGCGGCGCTCGGCGCCGGCGCCGCGCTGAGCGTGCCCACGCTGGTCAACGCGCTCGACGTCGCCCGGTGGATGTGGCGTCCCCACGCCGGCGACGTGATCGGTTCCGCCGGCGGCGGGGTCAACATGCTCGACGTCCTCGTGGGTGGCACGACCACGCTCGGCGGCGGCAGCGTGCCGACGCTCAGCACGGCGGTCATCGCCCTGCCGTTGCTGGCCATGGTCGACTGGCGCCGGGCGGTGCGGGGGCGGGGCGTCCCGACGGCGGGCGCCCTCTGGATCGCTTCCATGCTCCTGATCCAGCTGCCCACCTTCATGCTCGGGTTCCGCATGCCCTGGCGGCTGCTGGCCGTGGTCCAGGTGTCCTTCGCGCTCCTCGCCGTGCTGGCCTTCACCGCCGCGATGCGGGTGGACCGGCGACGGGTCGCGCTGGCGGCGGGCCTGCTCGGCCTGCAGTTCCTGGTGGCGATGATGCGCGCCCCGCTGCTGTGGAAGTGGCACGCGCTGGCCGCGGCGCTGGCCGTCGGCGCGCTCGTCGCCGTGGTCCTGCTGGTGCGGCCGCGGGCGGCAGCCGACACCGCCGCCCGGCGCGGGTGGGTCGTCCACCCGGCGCTGCAGTGCCGGATCCGGGCGCTGGCGGCGACGGCCACGGTCCTCGCCTGCGCTGCCCCGCTGCTCGTCCAGCTCGGGATGAGCGCCGCCATCCAGGAGCGCCACATGGCGTTCACCCCGGGTGCGGCCGACGTGCCGGTCTACCGGCCCAACACGACCGGATACGACGTCGGCACGACCGTCGGCGAGTTCCGCGACAACGCCTGGGCCACGGACACCTCCGTGAGCGCCTGGTCCTTCGGCGTGCTGGGTGGCCGGGACGACCGGGGCTGGGACAGCGGCGTGCTCGGCGGCAACGCCAACCTGCCCGCGGACCTGCGCGCCGGCTACGGGTCGCTGGCCGTCTGGCAGCGTGGCGTGCAGGAGCACGTCAAGCTGGACTACCAGAGCGGGCTGCGCTTCGACCAGCCCGGGCTGATGGCCGTCCCGGAGGGCGCCGAGGTGCCCTGGGTGGACCTGCTGTCCGGCAACCGGGTGCTGCTCGGGCGCACCGGCCAGGTGCCGCAGGAGATCGCGCTGTACTTCCGTCAGAACTGGGACTTCGTCGGTGGGCGCGACGGCTGGCGCGAGTACGTGCGCCATGAGCCGCTGCCGGGGCGGATCAGCCAGATCTCGGGTGACGACGTCGTCGTGACCGATGCCGCGGCCAACGACGGCGTGGCCCGCCTCGGCGAGCCGGTCGAGCGCTACACCGTCTCGACCGGGGACGAGGGCGGTGAACTGGTCTTCCGCACCCCCTACTGGAACGGCTTCCACGCGACGCTGGACGGCCGGCCCGTGCCGGTGTCGGCCTTCGCGGACTCGGTCCTCCGGATCGAGCTCCCGGCCGGGGTGTCCTCGGCCGAGCTCGAGGTGTCGTTCGAGCCGATCGGGGCGCGGCTGCTGCCGTTCACCGTGGCCGGCGCCGCGGTGCTGCTCACGGTGGCCGTCCTCCTGGGCCGGTCGCGCCGCGCGGACGCCCAGCCCTGACCTCCCGGGCCGCCGGAGCGCGCCCGGGCTGCCCTCGCCGACCGACGGTGTGCGTTGGGGCCGACTTCCGAAGGCGCCAGGCTCGACGTGGGCGTCGGCGCACCTCGCCGCGTGCCCGATCCCTCCGCCGCCACGAGGCGGGGCGGTCAGCCGCAGTCGCCGGTGAACCGGTACAGGCCTGCGTCCCCGGTCTCGTCGACCAGCACCGCGTACTCGGCCAGCCGCGGGCTCCAGGGTTCCCGGTGGTCGACGTAGAGCCAGTCCACGCCGGCCTCGCCCAGGGTCCGGCAGGTCGCCGGTGACGGGTCGGCGATGAAGCCGTCGTTGGCCCGCAGCAGCTCCTGGTCCCAGTACGGCTCGTGGTTGTCGGTCCCCGAGGACTCCCACGTGTAGTCGTAGGACCACCCCTCCACGAGCACCCGCCGCTCGGCGAACGCCGCGACCGTGAACCAGCGGGCGTCGCAGCGGCCGGTGGTCAGGCTCCCGTCGAGGCAGTGCTTGTTCGTGGCGACGAGGTCGTCGGCGTCGGAGCGCGTGCGGAGCTCGTCGAGCAGGTCGAGCTGCCCGTCGCTCACCGTCGCGGTGGTCTCCGCGGGTTCCGCGACGACAGCCCCGTGCACGATCTCGGGCAGCGCCCACGGCTGCAGCGCGACGACGGCGGCGGGCACCAGCAGGGTGCCGGTGGCCCACGCGCCGTGCCGCCGCGCCAGCACGACCGCCACCGCGCCGACCACAACGCCGGCCACGAGCCCGGCGAGGACGACCCGGACGGTCCAGGGCGTCGGCGGCAGCAGCGCCGGCGGTTGCAGGACGACCTGGACGGCGACGACCGCCGCGCCCAGCGCGAGCAGGGCCAGCGGGCCCAGGCGGACGACGGCGAGCGCCACGAGCACGGCCAGGCCCACGACGAGCAGCGGCCACGTGGCGTGGAAGAAGTACAGCTGCGAGAAGGAGGGGTGGCCGAACAGCGCGACACCCAGCACCCCGGCGAGCGCGGCGCCGGCCAGCACCGGCACGGCGGGCCGGGCGTACGGCAGGTGGCGGGCCACGAGCGCGACCGCGGCGGTCATCGCCAGCATCCCGGCGAGGGAGGCCAGCGAGCCCAGCGGAAGCTCCTCGCTGCCGATGACCTGCGCGGGCAGGAAGCTCAGCGGATCGAGGCGGAAGCTGCCTGACGAGCGGGTGACCGCGAACGTCGCCGCCGGCACCGCGAGCACCACGAGGGCGAGCGACCAGGTCGCGACCGGCCGGCGCTCGCGGTGCCGGAGCGCGAACAGCCAGGACAACCCGGCGGCCCCGAGCACCGGCAGGACCGAGCCGCCGCGGGAGCCGGCCACGGCGAACGCGATGACGAAGAGCACCAGCAGGGACGCCCACCGCGCCCGGCGGGCCCGATCGGGGTCCTCGGTCGCCGCCCGGAGCTGCAGCACCAGGAGGGTCGCGATCGCCAGCACCATCGCGTTGGTGGAGTCCCGGTTGATGAGCACCCACTGCGAGGTGAGCTGGACACCTTCGACGTGGCCGAACACCGGCGCGCGGGTCAGCGAGAACAGCAGCGGGGCGACGACGACGGCCACCCGGGAGCGGCTCACCACCCACGTGCAGACCGCGAGTGCCGCCGGCACCAGCACCGCGAGCACGGTGGGGCCGACGGCCAGCACCAGGTGCGCGGCGGTGGCGCCGGTGAGGTTGCCCAGGAGCGCCAGGCTGCCGAAGAAGAGCCACGAGTACCCGATCGGGACGTCCGGGATCCAGGGGTACACCGCCGGGGCCCGGTCCAGGCCCTCGGCGGTCAGCGCGATGTGCCAGGGGATGTCGACGTAGAAGGACTGCCACGCCGCCGGCCCGGTCAGCGGCTCGAAGGCGGTGGCGAGCACCCGCGAGGCGAGGAACCAGGTGCCCGCCAGCCCCCACAGCAACGGCCCGTACCGGCGCAGCCGCTCGAGGGCGCCGGCACCCTGCTCGCCGGAGCGCCAGGCGGAGCGGGCCGACGGTGACAGCCAGGCCAGGACCGGGGCCGCGACCACCAGCCACCGCAGCGCGAACCAGCCGGCGACGCCGGAGAGCCACACCGCTACCCCGGCGGTGGCCAACCCCAGCACCGCGGCCACGACCAGGCGCGTTGCCGCACCGGCCCGCGGCAGGGCCAGGGCCACCAGCCCGGCGTGCACCGCGGTGAGCGCGCCGACCGCCAGCGGCGTCAGCGCGGCCAGGATCCAGCCGACGGCGCCGGCCAGCTCCACGAGGATGCAGGCCAGACCACCCAGCGCCGCCAGGACGCCGAGCGCCCCGAGCGGCAGGCCCGCCGGCGCCGCCGCCGGGGGAGCGGCCCCGGAGGTCCGGCCGGTCACGGTCATGCAGCTTCCTCCAGGCGCCGGCCCCGCGGGCGCGGCGGTGCAGCTCAGTTGATGCAGGTCGTGTCGGCCGCGGTGCGGGCGTCCGCGGCCTCGGCCGGCGCCACGGGGGGAGCGGGGGTGACGGCCTGCCCGACGCCGTTGAAGTCGCTGCCCAGCACGAGCTGCACCGAGCCGCTGGTGGGGTCGTCGCTCTCCTCCAGCACCGCACCGGGGACGGCCGTGGCGACGGTCCGCGCGAGCGCCTCGTCCCCGGCGGCGTACCGGATCTCGGTGCGATCGTGGTCCATCGATGCGGCGTTGCCCGTCGAGCCGACGGGGAAACCCGCGGCCGTCAGCGCGCTCGCCGCCTTCGCCGCCAGCCCGGGGGTGCCCGAGCCGTTGTAGACCTCGACCGTCACCGTCGAGGGGTCGACGGTCGGCGGCGCCTCGGTGGTGGCCGGGGCCTCGGGCTCCGGCTCGGCGGAGAGGTCGGCGAAGTAGGCGTGCAGCGCGTCCTCGTCCTCCAGCCGGACGATGGACTTGCCGTCCTCCTCACCCGTCCCGACGTTCGGCACGGTCTGGAACTCGATGGCCCCGGCGGTGACCGACTGCATCTGCTGGGCCAGGTCCAGGAGGACGAGGTCCTTGTCCACGGTCAGGGACTGCGAAGCGGCCTGCACCAGCGCGCGCTGCTTGCCGAGGTCGAGCAGCACGTCCTCGGAGAGGATCTTGCGCAGCACCCCGGCCATGAAGACCTGCTGGCGGACGATCCGGTCGAAGTCGCCGCGGGGGAGCCCGTGCCGCTGCCGGACGAACTTCAGCGCGTCGGCGCCGCTGATCGTCTGCGGGCCGGCCTCGAAGACGGCACCGGAGTAGTACGAGTCGTCGACCGCCTCGCACAGGTTGACCTCGACGCCCCCGACGACGGCGCTGAGCTCGAAGAAGCCGAGCAGGTCGACCTCGGCGTAGTGGTCGATCTGCAGCCCGGTCAGCCGGGAGATGGTCTGCACCAGCAGCTGGGACCCCTGCGCGGACTTCTCCTCCTCCGAGGCGCCGTCCGGGGCGTTCATCCGGCCGTAGGCGTAGGCGGCGTTGAGCCGGTCCTTCCCGTAGCCGGGGATCTCCACGTACGAGTCGCGCGGGAACGAGACGAACGACGCGCGCGACCCGTCGGCCGGCACGTGCACCAGGATCATCGTGTCGGTGTTGACGCCGGAGTCGGTGCCGGCGTTGAGCTCGGCCAGCTGCTCCTCGGTCAGCGCGCTGCGGCTGTCGTTGCCGACCAGCAGCAGGTTCATGGCCTCGGACGCGTTCCCGGTGCCGTCGTTGCCGGCCGTCGGGATGGCGTCGGTGCGGTTGACGGTCGCCTCGGCGACGCGGCCCAGGTACCAGCCCCAGCCCGTGCCGGCCAGGAGCAGCACCGACAGGGCGCCGGCGACGACGCGGGCGGCACCCGCCGCACGACGGGAGCGGCGACCCGGGGACCGGCCCTCCGCCGGGTGCTCGGCGCGCCCGGCGGCGTCCTGCCTGGGGCGGCGGGCCGGCCGGCCCGCGCGGGGGTCCAGGCGCGGGGGCAGGGGCCGCCCGGCCGGGCGGCCCTGCTCGTTGCCGTCTCGGCTCACGTCGTCCTCGCAGCGTGTCGGGCGCCCGGCCCGGCGGGGGCGGCGGTAGCCGCCCGCCCGCTCGGGCAGTTGTGACGCTCTGTGCATCGACCTTGGCAAGGGTAGCCACGAGAACTGGCCCCAGAAGGCCTCCGACACGGAGCAACTGCCATGCCCGCGCGCCCTGGAAGGGGCCGTCCGTCACAAACATGACCAGGAGCCGCAGTCGCCCCATGTTCCCCAGCAGGCGTGTCACCGGATGTGCTGATCACCTCCCGTGGAATGTTCCAGCCGACTCAAGAGGGCGGCGGTTCCTGACGATGCAGACGGGAGACGCGTTCCCCGCCGGGCGGGGAAGTGCCGCCGACCGCGAAAGGAACTGCTCCTCGTGCGCCGACTCCTCGCAGGCCTGGCCGTCTTCGCAGGGCTGACCGGAGTGATCATCGTCCTGCCCGTCTCCGGCTCGTCCGGCCCCGAGCCGGTGCCGGTGGAGACCTCCACCCACGAGCTCGCGCTGGGGTCCTTCGCCACCCCCGCCCCCGGGGTGGAGCTGCGTCCCGCGACGACCGTCCCCGTGTCCGGGGTGCCCGAGGGCAGCCCGGTGCTGACCCTCAGCCGCAGCGACACCCGCGACTTCTCGCTCGTCGGGGTCACGTGGGCCTACGACCCCGCGGTCACCGACACCGTCGTCCAGGTCCGCACCCGTGGGGAGAACGGGGAGTGGGGCGCGTGGACGGAGGTGGAGACCGAGGACGCCGACGTGCGCGCGCCCGCCGAGGGGGTCCGCGGCGGGACGGCTCCGTTGTGGACCGGGCCCAGCACGGGCGTCCAGGCCGAGGTGGTGACCCGCAGCGGCGCCCAGCCCGTCGACGTCCGCCTCAACCTGGTGGACCCCGGCTCGAGCCCGGCGGACGCCGCCCTCGGCCCGGCGGACATCCAGGACACCGCGGACGCCTCGACGGCCATGCCGCACGTCTACTCCCGCGCGCAGTGGGGCGCCGACGAGCGGATCATGGGCTGGACCCCGCAGTACGCCAGCACCATCAAGGCCGCGACGCTGCACCACACCGCCGGTTCGAACAACTACACCGCCGACCAGGTGCCGGGGATCCTGCGTTCGACGTACAGCTACCACGCGCAGACCCTGGGCTGGGGCGACATCGGCTACAACGTCCTCGTCGACAAGTTCGGCCGGATCTGGGAGGGCCGATCCGGCGGCCTGGCCAGCACGGTCGTCGGGGCGCACGCCGGCGGCTTCAACACCTCGACCTTCGGGGTGTCGATGATGGGCAACTACGACGTCGTCGACACCCCGCAGCCGATGGTCGACGCGGTCGCGTCGATCATCGCCTGGAAGTTCGCGCTCTACGGCGTGGATCCGCGGGGCAGCACCACGCTCACCTCGGGCGGTACGGACAAGTTCTCGGCGGGCACCGCGGTCCGGTTGCCGACCATCTTCGGGCATCGCGACACCAAGAGCACCGCCTGCCCGGGCCGGTACGGCTACGCCCGGATGGGCGAGATCCGCGACCGGGTCAGCGCCACGCTCGGGACCGTCGTCCCGCTCATCCAGCAGCGTTACCAGTCCGACTCCGGAGTCCGCAGCGCCCTCGGGGCGATGACGTCCTCGCCCACGAAGACGCCGGACGGCGTGGGCGCCTACGCCCACTACGAGCGCGGCTCCATCTACGCCTCGTACCGCACCTCGCCGCACGTGCTCCGCGGCCCCATCCGCGACCGGTGGGCCGCGGCGGGGTGGGAGCGGGGTGCGCTGGGTTACCCGGTGGGGGACACGACGTGCGGGTTGCGTGATGGTGGGTGCTTCCAGCACTTC
>NZ_SSXB01000072.1:0-21789 GCF_021698995.1 Blastococcus sp. KM273129
CGCCCCGGCCCTCGAACTCCGGCTCGACGACGGTGTGGGTGAACGCCACCGACGGCCCCCGCCGCCGGTACTCCGCGTACCCCGCGACCTGCCCGTCGACCAGCACCTCGAACCGGCCGGCCGCCCTGTCGTCCACGACGACCGGTGCACTCGTGGTCACGTCTCTCCCTCCGCCCGGGGCCGGGGGCGCCGCACGGGTCCCGCCGGCCGGTCATCAGCGGCACAATGCCGTCGTCCCCACCCCTCCCGGAAGGGACCGCCATGTCGGAGCAACCAGCAGCCGGACGGCTCACCGTGGGCGAGGTGATGCGCCCCCCGGTCACGACCGTGGAGAGCACCGCGCACATCGCCGGCGCCGCGTACCTGATGAAGCGGGCGCGGGACAGCGCCCTGGTGGTGCTCAACGATCCCGAGAGCCGCCGGCCCGTGGCGCTGCTCTGCGACGGCGACATCGCGCAGGCGGTCGCCGACGGCCGGAACCCGGAGGAGACCCGGATCACCGACCTGCACCGCCCGGTGCCCGTCACCGTGGGCCCGGACATGACCGTGGCGGACGCCGCCGAGCTGATGCTGTCCGAGGAGCTCCAGTACCTGCCCGTGGTGGAGGAGGGCAGGCTGCTCGGACTGGTCGACCTCACCCTCGTGTGCCGCGCGCTGCTCGGCCGGCCGGCGGCGTAGCGGGGTCACGCCGTCACCGCCGCCTGTGCCCGTCGTCGACGAGAGCGAGCAGGACCCCGGCGGCCAGGCCGAAGGTGGCGTGCCCGACCACCCCGCGGGCGTGGCTCGTCAGCGGGTAGGTGGTGAGCGTGGGCAGCGCCGTCCCCTCGTCGACCAGCAGGAACGCCGCCGTCCCGACGGCCGGCCCGGCGACGATCGGCGGCAACCCCCGTCGGACGAGGGCCGCGGCGGTGATCCCGTAGAGCACCCCGAACGTCCGGTGCACCACCAGCCCGACGCGGCCCGCCGCCCCGTCGTCGAGGTCGCGGCCCACGGCGGCGCCCAGCTGCTTCCCGAGCTGCACCAGCGTCCCGCCGGGGCGATCTCCTCCTCCCGGGCGCGCGAGGCGTCGTCCTGCCGGCGGTGGAACACCGCGGTCGCGGCGTCCATGGTGCGGCTGGCGGCGTAGCCGACGAGCGCCCCCCGCCACAGGTGCGCCCGGCTCACGCCGACCCTGCCCCGACCGGGTGCGCCGCGCGGAGACGGCGCAGCGCGTACCCCGCGCTGAGCAGCGTGGAGACCATGAGGACGACGTACACCCACGCCGCGGCGGAGTCCCACCGCACGACGTCGGGGTACCGGGCGAGGACGACCAGCTCCAGGGCGCCGAACACGGCGTAGGCCACCGCGGCGAGCCGGAGCCGGTCGAGGTCCCGGTCGCGCAGGGCCAGGGCGATGCCGACACCGAAGGCGAGCAGCCACGACCCCACCGCCCGGGCCGTCAGCGGGGTGAGCGTCCAGGGCCACAGCGCCGACTCGGTCGCCGGTGCGGCGTACAGCACCGCCCCGGCGACGAGGAACACCACGCCCTGAACCGCGAGCACGGTGGCCAGGCCGGAGGGCAGCAGCAGCCGGCGCGGCGGGTCGGGGTGGGGGAGCCGCTCCTGCGCGACGAGCATCGCGAGCATCCCCACCGGCACCGCGATGTAGACGGCCAGCCAGAACCAGGCGGCCGCGTTCGCCACCAGGCCCGGGGCCCCGAAGTGGAAGCGGTCCAGGTGCAGCAGGGTGGCGGCCAGCGTGAGGACCGTGAAGACCAGCACGGTGGCGAACGGGATGCGGACGTGCGCCCACACCGGGGTGCGCAGTGACAGCACGACGAGCACGCACCCGGCGGCGTAGGCGGCGCCGAGGAACGCGGCGGTCGCCGGCGGCTCGATGGTCCAGGCGAAGGACTCGTCGGTGCGCGACGAGCCGATGAAGAGCGCGACGAATGCCAGCAGGGTGAGCGCGGTGAACGTTTGCAGCATCCGGCGCGTGCCGGGGAGCACGGCACGGGAGCCGAACGGACCGGTCATGATCAGACCTCGGTGCGGTGGAGGACGGGACGAGCGTGAGCCCGATGTCCCTTGACCCCCGTGCGGTGACGCCCTAGGCATGCTACGTGGCTGCGTCCGAGCCCGACAGCGATGTCACCCCGCGAGCGGCGCTCGTCCTGGTGAGCCGGGACCCGCCGGTGCGGGAGCAGGTCGGGGCGGAGCTGGGGCGGCGTTACGGCGCCGACTACGCGGTCGCGGTGTGCGACCCGGGGGACGACGTCGCCGCGCGGATCGCGCAGCTGCGGGACGGCGGCACGCCGGTCGCGCTCGTCCTGGCGGGCCTCGGCCCGGACGACCCGGGCGGGCTCGACGTGCTGGACCGGGCGGGTGCCCTGGCGCCGGGGGCGGTGCGGGCCTGCCTGGTGCGGTGGGGCGACCTCGAGACGGCGGCGCCGATCTTCGAGGCGATCACCCTGGGCCGGCTCGACGGGTGGCTCTACCGCCCGGAGCGGGCCGGCGACGAGGACTTCCACCTCTCGGTGGCCGAGCTGCTCGCCGAGTGGGACGCCCGGCAGGGCTCGGGCTACGAGGCGGTGCAGGTGATCGGCGAGCGCTGGTCGCCGCGCTCGCAGGAGCTGCGGGACATGTTCACCCGCAACCGGGTGCCCGTCGGCTTCTACGAGGCCTCCGCACCCGAGGGCCGGGAGATGCTGGCGGCCCTCGGGCTGGAGCGGCCCGCGCTGCCGGTCGTCGTCCTGCGGTTCCGCCCGGAGGTGCCGGTGCTGACCGATCCCAGCGCGCTGGACATCGCCGCCGCCTTCGGGGTGCTCGAACCGGTCGACGAGGGCACGCTCTTCGACGTCGTCGTGGTGGGTGCCGGGCCGGCGGGCCTCAGCGCCGCCGTGTACGCGGCGTCCGAGGGGCTGCGCACCCTGGTCATCGAGCCGCTGGCGATGGGCGGGCAGGCCGGCACCAGCTCGCTGATCCGCAACTACCTCGGCTTCCCGCGGGGCATCAGCGGCAACCGGCTGGCCGCGAGCGCCTACCAGCAGGCGTGGTCGTTCGGCGCCACCTTCCTCTGGTCGCGCAGCATGGTGGGGCTGTCCAGCGCCGACGGCGAGCACCGGGTGCACCTCTCCGACGGCGCGACCCTGCGGGCCCGCGCCGTCGTGGTGGCGACCGGGGCCGAGTGGCGGCGGCTGGACGTGCCGAGCCTGGAGGCGTTCCAGGGGCGCGGCCTCTTCTACGGCGCGGCGGTGAGCGAGGCCAAGGCGATGACGGGCCGGCACGTGCTCGTGGTCGGCGGGGGCAACTCCGCGGGCCAGGCCGCCGTCCACCTGGCCCGTTACGCCGAGCAGGTGACGGTGCTGGTGCGCCGGGGACTGGCGACCACGATGTCGGAGTACCTGGTGCACGAGATCGACTAGGCGCCGAACATCGACGTCCGCTCCCGCGTGCAGCTGGTCGGCGGGTCGGGCGGGCAGGTGCTCGAGGAGGTCGTCGTCGAGGACCTCGACACGGGGGAGCGGGGGACGCTCCGTGCGGACGCCGTCTTCGTGCTCATCGGCTCCACGCCGGCGTCCGGGTGCCTGGGCGAGGCGGTCGCGAAGGACCGGGCCGGCTTCGTGCTCACCGGGCCGGACCTCGGCGGCGCGACGCCGGCCTGGCCGCTGGATCGGCCGCCGATGTTCCTGGAGACGAGCGTGCCCGGCGTCTTCGCGGCCGGTGACGTGCGGGCCGGCTCGGTGAAGCGGGTGGCCTCAGGGGTGGGTGCCGGGGCGATCGCCGTCGCGCTCGTGCACCAGTACCTCGCGTGGGCCGCCGCGGGGCAGGGCTGATCCCGTGGCCGCCTACGTGTTCCGCGACGAGTGGCGGGTCGCGGCGGCCCCGGAGGCGGCGCGCGAGGTGGTGCGCGCCGTCGAACGGTGGCCGGAGTGGTGGCCGTCGGTGCAGAGCGTCACCCCGGTGCCGACCGGCGACGGCGAGGTGTGGCGGTTCGTCTTCCGGACGCGGCTGCCCTACCGGATGAAGTTTGAGGCCCGCGTGCTGCGGGACGACCCGCTGCGTGGCGTGCGGACGACGGTGACCGGCCGGGTCGAGGGCGAGGGCCGGTGGGAGGTCAGCGCGGTCGAGGGCGGGGCGCTGGTGGCCTTCGACTGGGAGGTGCGGCCGCAGCTGCTCTGGATGCGGCTGCTCTCACCGGTGGCCCGCCCGGTGTTCGTCTGGAACCACCGGGCGCTGATGGAGGAGGGTGGCGCGGCGCTGGCGCAGCGGCTGGGCACGCGGCTGCTGGCACCGACGGTCTGCGAGCCCGCCCTGGCACCGGCGGTGGTCGCGGCCGCCGTGTGGCCGGCGGCGGCGCTGGGGCTCCGGGCGCTGCTCCGGCGGTCGGGAGCGAGGGGACAGCGCAGGCGGCCCCTGCGACCGTGACGCCGCGTCCGCGCCGCGGGAGGCGCCGGGCCGCCCGGAGACAGCGGTCGAGCCGGATACCGGCGACCGGGATCGTGGGTTGACCGCCGGACCCGTCGGGCAGGTTCTGCGCGCTCCCCGAACCGGAGGGGAGCAGGAGGCCGGGTCGACGACGGCACCCGGCGCGAGGACGGGCGTCCGTGCATCGCGGGAGGGCGTCCTCCGTGAGAGGAGCGTGCACCCGTGGGCGTGGCCCCGAACCCCGACAGCATCTACGAGCGCTCGACCGACGAGGGTGACCGCCGGCTCTCGCTCTCGTTGCTGGACCAGGTGTCCACCGCCTTCATCGCCGGGGTCACGATCATCTTCGGGATCATCGCCCTGGGCGTGGTGGAGGGGCTCGTCGCACAGAGCGCCGCATCCGGTGTGGGCAGGGTGGCGGGCGCCCTGGCCTTCGCGATCGGGCTGGTGTTCCTGGTCGTGGGCCGGTCGGAGCTCTTCACCGAGAACTTCTTCGACCCGGTCGCGGCCGCGGTGGAGCACCGCGAACGCCATCCGTGGACCCGGCTGCTGCGCCTGTGGGGCGTCACCCTCGTGCTGAACCTCGTCGGCGGTGGGTTGCTGGTCGCGTTGCTGACCGTGGACGGCGCGCTCCCCTCGGAGGCCACGCACACCCTCTCGCGCGTCGCCGAGGAGATCGCGAGCAAGGGCTGGGCGGCCACCCTCGTCCGCGCGGTGCTGGCCGGGGCGCTCATCACCCTGCTCTCGTACATGCTCAACGCCGTCGACACGGTGACCGGGCGCATCCTGCTGGCCTACATGGTCGGCTTCTTCCTGGCTCTCGGCCCGTTCGACCACGTCGTCGTCTCCGCCCTGCACCTGCTGCTGGGTGTGTGGCTCGACGGCGCCGTCGGCTACGGAGCCGTGGCCACGAACCTGGGCCTGGCCACGGTGGGGAACCTGCTGGGCGGGGTGCTGCTCATCACCGTCACGCACACCGCCCGGGCGAAGAGCGGGTGACCTCGTGAGGCGCGGAGGCAGCGGAGAGCGGGTACCGGGATCCGTCCCGGGCGGCGGTGGTCGGGGGGCGACGGCCGGCACCGAGACCTGGAGGAGGACGACGTGACGACGGACAGCGGCACGGAGAGCACGGGCAGCACCATCGTCCGGGGCATGCGGAGCACGGTGGGCCGGGAGAGCACCACCTTCGGCTTCTCCATCCTGGCCACCGTGACCTTCGGGGTGTGCCAGGTGACGCAGGGATCGCCCGACCTGCCGCGGATCTTCCTGTACGCCGCGGGCGCCGTCATGTCCTTCACCCTGCTCGAGGGCATCCTCTCGGCCGGCTTCCGGCGGCCCATGCCGCAGCATCCGACGCAGACGCTGGCGCTCGGCACCAGCCTGAACATCCTGTCGGTCCTGGTCGGGCTGGGCGCCGCGACGCTGCTGAGTGCCTTCTTCTCGCACCTCGCCGTGTGGGCGCTGGCGCCGTTCGTCGCCGGCGTGTCCTATCTGCTGACCGAGAGCCTGGAAGCCGCGCTGGCCGAGCGGGTCCTCGTCTCCGCCGGGGACCCGGAGGCCCAGGAGGTCTCCGACTAGCGCCGCCCCGCCCGGCCGCTCCGGCCCGCTCCGCGACCGCGCTCGCCGCTGACCGGCGGTGCGGGGCGCGTCAGCCCCCCGCCCGCTCGGTCGCGTGCTCGTCGGGGCGGAGACTCACGTCCGGGCCGGGGAAGACGAGGCTGGTGCGCTGGTCGTCGAGCCACCGGACCACGTAGGGCGGGCTGCCGTCGGCGTGGGGGATCTCGACGACCTCCCCCTCGCGGACGCCGTCGTCCACCCGCCGGCTGTGCACCACCAGCCGGTCACCCACCCGTACCCGCACGGCGGCCTCCCGGTGCTCGACGCGGGCTCGCGCCTCGGCCCGGGCGAGCCTCCCGCAGGGTCAGCGTGGCCGAGGCCGCCGGGGCGGGTAACCGCCGATGGACCCTGGCCCGGACGGACCTCCGACCCTGCCCCGGGAGGGACCGTGGCCGCCGCCGACGCGAGGCGCGGGGAACCAGGGCAGGTCGTGCTGCTGGTCAGGTCGGTCGAGGGGCGTAGCGTCCCGGGGACCAGGCCGCTGCAGCTGCACCCCGGGAGCCCCGCCGTGCCCGCACACCGCATCTTCTCCACGCCGTTCGCCAGCGTCTACCCGCACTACGTGGCCAAGGTCGAGCGCAAGGGCCGTACCCGGGAGGAGGTCGACGAGGCGATCTGCTGGCTCACCGGTTACGACGCCGCAGGCCTCGCCGCAGCGCTGGAGGGCGAGGTGGACTTCGCGGCCTTCTTCGACCGCGCACCGGCGATGACGGCCCACGCCGCGCTCATCACCGGCAGCATCTGCGGGGTCCGCGTGGAAGAGGTCGAGGATCCCCTCATGCGCAAGATCCGCATGCTCGACAAGCTCGTCGACGAGATCGCCAAGGGGCGGCCGATGAGCAAGGTGCTCCGGGGTGGTCACGACAGCAGCACCGCGGTGCAGGCCCGCGCTACCGGGTGAGGCCGACCGGCGGGGACGCGCCGGCGCCGGGAGCGGTGGCCGGTGAGCCGTCCAGCAGACCGGCGGCCCGCCACGCCGCGACGGTGTCGTGGACGTAGGTCTCGAAGGACCGCGGCTCCCGGCCGAGCAGCTTCCTCGTGGTGCGGAGCTCCCGGCGCGAGGTCGGCATCGAGATGCGGCGCAGCACGCGGAAGGACGCCGTCCAGTCCGCGAGACGCTGCCCATCCAGGTAGCGGGCGAAGGTCCGCGCCATGAGCTCGTCGTCGTCCCCGAGGTAGGCCACCGGACGCCCGAGGGCCTCGGCCCACACCGCCGCCGACTCCCTCCCGCCCACGGCGCGCGGCCCGGCGACGTCGTAGGAACCGGGGGCCACGTCGCCGTCGAGCAGCGCCCGGGCGGCGGCCTCGCCGACGTCACGCAGGTCCACCCGGTTGACGCCCCTGTCGCTGAGCGGCGTCACGAACCGGCCGGCGCGGATCTCCTCGGCGAACACCTCGTCGTTCTGCATGAAGTTGGCCGGGACGAGCATGACCGGGCGCAGCGGGGAGCGGGCGACGTCGCGGGCCAGGGCGATCTTGCCGCGGTAGTGCGGCAGGATCCGGCCGAAGACGACGCGCAGCAGGGCCGCCCGCCAGCGGCTGCGGGCGTGGACGTGGACGCCGACGAAGACCAGCCGGACCCGCTCGGCCTCGCACGCGGCGACGACGGCGGCGGCGAGGGCGCGCTCGTCGGCCTCGTGCGGGGAGACGTAGAACGCCGCCCCGGCGCCGCGCAGCGCCGCTCGGAGCGACGCCGGGTCGCGGAGGTCGCCGCGGACGCGCGCGACGCCTGCGGGCACGTCGGCGCCCTCGGGATCGCGGAGCAGGGCACGGACGGTGGCGCCGCGCGCCAGCAGGGCGGCGACGACCTGGCGGCCGACCTGGCCGGTCGCGCCGATGACGAGGACGGGCGTACCGGCCGGGAGCGGGCCGGCGAGGACGGGGACGGGGGGCTGGGCCACGGCGGTGCCTCTCGTGCTGCGGGCCGGGTCCCTCCCGGCCTCGTGCGCAAGCCTCGACCGGCCCGCTTGCGGCGCACTTGCCGCGGGCTTGCTGCGGACCCGGGCGAGACCGTCAGCCCGGCTGCTCGCTGCACCGATCCCGCGCGGAGGACGGGCGGTCCGCGGGTCAGGGGACGGCCGGGGACGCGACCGGCGTCCGTCGTGGACGCCGGACACCGATGCCCTCGGCCCAGAGGGCGTCGAGGCCGCGGGCCGGGAGCAGCACCTTCATGACGAGGATCGCCCGGGCGTCGGCGCCCACCAGGGTGCGCGGCCGCATCCGCCGGCGGGTCAGCTGGCGCTCGACGGCGGCGGCGACCAGCTCGGGCGGCTTGGCGTTCGTGCGGAGCTTCGCCGTCAACCGGCGCTCGCCGGCGAAGTGGGGTGCGTACAGCTCCCGATCCCGGGGCGCGAGCCTCGCCTCGAGCTCGTCGATGAGCTGGTCCATGCCGTGCCAGGGGCCGGTGTCGATGACGCCGGGCTCCACGAGGCCGACCTGGACGCCGAAGGGGCGCAGCTCGACCCGCAGGCAGTCGGCGGCGGCCTCGGTCGCGTACTTCGAGGCGTTGTAGATCCCGGTGAACGGGAAGGACACCCGGCCGTTGATCGAGGAGATGAACACCACCCGGCCCCGGGCCCGGCGCAGCCGGGGAAGCACGGCCCGGGTCAGCGCGAGCGGCCCGACCAGGTTCACGTCGAACTGGTGGTGCATGTCGGCCCGGGACAGCGTCTCGAGCGGCCCCGCGACCGCGACACCGGCGTTGCTGACCAGCGCGTCGAGCCGCTCGGGCAGCACGCGGTCGAGCGCCACCAGGTGCTCCGGGACGGTGACGTCGAGCTCGACCGGCGTGATCAGGTCGGATTCCGCGGCCAGGCTCTTGGCGGCGACGTCGCCGCGGACGCCGCCGTAGACCCGCCAGCCCGAGTGCGCCAGGCGGACGGTGATGGCCCGGCCGATGCCGCGGCCGGCGCCGGTGACGAGGACGGATCCGGTGCTCATGCGCCGACCCTCGCGCGGACCGGCGCCGGGGCTGCGAGTAGTGCGGTACCCGATCGGGGATCGCTAGCCTGACCCCCATGGAGCGGCCGTGGCCGCTCACCGGCCGGGACGAGGAGCTGCGCGAGGTGGCGGCGGCTCTCCGGCCCGGGGCGGTGGGGATCGTCGTCGCGGGCCCGCCGGGGGTGGGGAAGACCCGGCTGGCCCGCGAGGCGCTGGCCGCTCCCGGGCACCGGGGGACGACCGTCGTCTGGGCCCACGGCAGCCTGGCCGCCCGGCCGTACCCCCTCGGCGCGTTCGCCGGCCTGCTCGACGTCCCGGCCGGCGACGCCGGGGAGCTCGTCGGCCGGGCGCTGGACGCGCTCGCCCGGCAGCCGCGCCCGGTTCTCGCCGTCGACGACGCGCACCTGCTCGACGAGCACTCCGCGATCGTGCTGCACCGCGTGGTGGTGCGGCGGCTGGCGCCGGTCCTGGTCACCCTCCGCACCGGGGAGCCGGCCCCGGACACGGTGACGTCCCTGTGGAAGGACGACCACCTCCCGCGCCTGGAGCTGGCCCCCCTCGACGCCGCAGCCACCGCCGGCCTGGTCGCCCGGGTGCTCGGCGGCCCGGTCGAATCGCGGTCCGCCCGCCGGTTGTGGAGGCTGACCGAGGGCAGCCCGCTGTTCCTGCGGCACCTGCTGGCCGGGGAGGTGGCCGGGGGCCGGTTCGCACCGGCGTCCGGGATCTGGCGGTGGACCAGCGAGCCGGCGATCTCGCCGCAGCTGGTCGACCTGCTCGAGCAGCAGATCGGCCGCCTCGCGCCCGGGGTGCAGGACGTCGTCGACCTGGTCGCGCTGGCCGAGCCGGTGGCGGTCGCGACGCTGTCCGCGCTGACCTCGCCGGCAGACCTGGAGGCGGCCGAGGAGCGGGGACTGGTGCGCACCGACGGGCTGGTCGCCAGGCTGGCGCACCCGCTGTACGGGGAGGTCCGCCGCGAGGTCATGGGCACCCTGCGTGCGCGCCGCCTGCGCGGCCGGGTCGCGCGGACCCTGGACGTCGCGACCGACCCGATCCCCGGAGCGGTGCTCACGCTCGACTCCGATCTGCCCCCGGCACCCGGGCTGTTCCTCCGGGCGGCCGAGGCGGCGACCCGGGTGTACGACCTGCCGCTGGCCGAGCGGCTCGCCCGCGCGGCCGCCGCGACCGGCGACCCCGCAGCCCGGCTGGTGCACGCCGCGGCGCTGTCCTGGCTCAGCCGCGGCGACGAGGCCGAGGCGATCCTCGACCGGCTCGCCGGGAGCGCACCGGACAGCGGGACGCGCGCGCGTGCGCAGCTCCACCGCACCGGCAACCTGCTCTGGACGCTGGCCCGGCCCGACGACGCCCGCCGGGCCCTGGCCGCGGCCGAGGCCACCGGGGCGGCGCCGCTCCACGTGGTGGGCATGTCCCTCGCCCTGGCCGCCGCCGGCGGCGAGGTCGCGCCGGTGCTGGCCCGCGGCCGGGAGCTGCTGCACGAGGAGCTGCCCGACGACCTGGCTCGCATCCTGGTCGCCTCCGCGGTGTCCGCGGCCGCCGCCGTCACCGGGGATGTCGGGCTGCTCGACGAGGCCGCGGTGGTGGGTGGGCTGACCGCCGACCGGGTGCCCACCGCCATCCCCGGGTTCGGGCTCGCGGACCTGCAGGTGCTCGGGCACCGCCTCGCCGGGAGGCCGGACCGGGCGGACGGGCAGGCCCGGCGCCTGCAGGCCGCGTCGGCCGACCTCCCGGGCCCGGCCCGGCTGATGGGGCTGGTCGTCGCCGGGCACGCCGCCCTCGCCGGAGGCCGGGTCGGTGACGCGCTCGCCCTGCTGCGCGAGGCGTGGGGCGGGCTGGCGGACTCGGGGCACGAGTTCCGGTTCCGCTGCCGCACGCTGCTGGCGACGGCCTGGGCGCAGGCCGGTGAGGTGGCGCCGGCGGCTCCGCTGCTGGCCGGCATCGTCACCGGAGGGCATCCGGCCTACCGGCTCCACGCGCCCGACGACCTCCTCGCGCTCGCGTGGGGAGCAGCCGCGGCGGGGGCGGCGACCGAGTCGCTCCGCCACGCCGCCGCGGCAGCCGACCTCGCCCGCGAGTCGGGCGCCCCCGCCTACGAGGTGCTGGCCTGGCAGACCGCGGTCCAGCTCGGCGAGGCCGCTGCGGCGCCGCCCCGCCTGGCAGCGCTCGCCGAGCTCGGCCCCCGGGCGGCGGTGGCCCTCGCCCATGCCCGGGCCTGGGCCGACCAGGACGGCGAGGCGCTGCTCGCGACCGCCGACGCCTGGGCCCGACTGGGCGACCTCGTCGCCGCGGGCGACGCGGCGGCCCAGGCCGCCGACGTGCACCGCCGGCACGGGCGGCCGGGGTCGGCCCTCAACGCCGCCGCCCTCGCCGAGCGGACGGCCGGCCGGTCCGGTGCCCGGACGCCGGCACTGGCGGTCGCGGTCCGCCCCTTGCCCTTGACCGCCCGCGAGCGCGAGATCGCCGCGCTGGCCGCCCGGGGGCTGTCCAACAAGGCGATCGCCGCCCGGCTGGCCGTGTCGGTGCGCACCGTCGAGGGGCACCTCTACCGCGCCGGCCTCAAGCTCGGCGTCTCCGAGCGCTCGGCGCTGGCGGACGTCCTCGGGGTCGGGTAGCGCACTACTCGCGAGCCGGCTGCTCCGCCGCCCGAGGCTGTCCTCCCACCCTGAGGAGGAGACATGAGCACCGTGCACGTCCGGCCCGGTGAGGGCCGGCACCACCGCATGATCGACGGCGACCACATCGCGAAGGCCACCGTCCACGACGCCGGCGGCACCTTCGAGGTCTTCGAGGTGGTCGCGCCCGCGGGGCCGATGGCCCCGCCGCACATCTCGCCGTGGGCCGGCGTGCTGTTCCTGCTGGAGGGCCGGATCACCGCCGTCGTCGACGGGACGTCCTACGACGTGGAGCCCGGCGGGCTGGTCGTCGTCCCCGCCGGTACGCCGGCCACCTTCGGGGTCGTCGGCGGATCCGCCCGGCTCCTGGTGATCACCTCCGGCGACGGCGCCGGGCGGTTCTTCGCCGACTTCGCCGGCACCGTCGCGCTGGACCGGCCGATCGAGGAGTCGATGACGGCGATCCGCTCGGTGACCAGCCGCCACGGCGTCGCGCTCGCGGGCGGATGAGCCCACCGGGCACGGCCGACGGCGGCGCCCCGGCCGTGGCCGCGGCGAGGCCCGGCCTGACCGTTCGCCCGGCTCAGGCCGGCGACGGCGCGCAGATGGCGCGCGTGAACGTGCAGTGCTGGCAGGAGACGTACCGGGGAGTGATGCCCGATGCGGTGCTCGACGCCCCGGGCTTCCTCGCCGCGCGGGCGCGGTTCTGGACCGCCGCGCTGACCGACGGGCGCTACCGCGAGAACCGCGTGGCAGTCGCCCTCCGGAGCGGCGAGACGATCGGGATCGCCATGTCGGGCCCGCCGTCGGACGCCGGGGCGCCGTGGCGGCGGCAGCTGTACGTCCTGTACGTGGTGGCGGGCGAGCACGGCACGGGCGCCGGGCCGGCGCTGCTGCGGGCGGTCGTCGACCCGGAAGAGCCCGTGGCGCTGTGGGTGGCCGACCCGAACCCTCGAGCCCAGGCGTTCTACCGCAGGCAGGGCTTCCTCGCCGACGGGACGGTGGAGGTGGAGGGCGGGGTGCGGGAGATCCGCATGGTGAGGGCTGCGCGGCGCCGACTCCTCCCGCCGGGGTGTCGGCTGTGACCTCCGGCCCCTGCCGCCAGGAGGGACGGTGGAGCGTCCTGGCGTGGGAAGCGGTGCCGCCGCTAGCTGTCGCCGTAGGTCCTGACCGGGTCGATCAGCACGGCGGTGCGTCGCTCCTCGGCCATCACGCGGTCGTACCCCTCCCGGTCGTCGTGCCGGCCGCCCGCAGCGGTGAACACGTCGCGGAGCAGCGCGCGGAGCCGGTCGGCGTCGGCCAGCCACGGCTGCGGATCGTCGGGTCCAGCCGGTTCCGCACGTCCTTCGACGCTCACCCGCTCCCAGCCGTGCCGGAATGTCGCGGTGACCTGCGGCCGGACGCGGAGATCGGCGAGCTTGACCCGGCCGGAGGTGACGAACGCGAGTGCCTGCCGTCCGGTCGAAGGATGGGTGAGGAACCCCGCGTTGACCACCGACGACCGGATGGCCGAGTCGGCTCGCAGCGTGGAGACGACCGCGAGGTGCTCCTCGCGGACGGCGAGGGCCGCGACGTCGTCGAGGATGGTCACGCCGCACTGCGGCACGACGCCGCGTGGGGGACCGCCGACTCCGCCGGCCCACCACCGGAGAGGTCGGCCCCCCGCTGGGGCAGGACGCGGCACGCTCAGGCTCTGACCACCGACCGGGAGCGGCGAGAGGCCAGCGTGGCGCGCTGACCCGCCAGGACGAGTGCCGTGCCGGAGAGCAGGTGCAGCGCCGTGGCCACGGTCGCGGCGCGCGAGGTGGAGCGACGCCCCCAGGTCTGTGGTTCGACGACGGTGCCGATCAGGCAGACGGATCCGATGGCGAGGCACACCCGGGCAGGCTGTTCCGATCCTCCACCGGCCCTGACAGCCGCGGCCAGGGCCGCGACCGGCATCGGCCAGGGCGCCATCGTGCCGGAGCCGTAGCCCCATGCCTGGTGCCGAGCCACCCGCCCGGGGAGCCGCCATCCGAACGGTTCCCCGGCGATCTCCTCGCGCGCTCCCACTCGGGCCCCGTACGCCGCCGTTCCCGCGAAGAGGGTGGCGGCTGCGAGCATGGGCAGGTCCACGGCCGGCACCGTCCGTTCGTGAGCGTCATCGGGGATGCTGGCTGCATCGTAGGAGCCGGGACCGGTTCTGAGGAGGGCTCCAGCAGCTCCGTCCCGGTGATCCAGCGGCGCTGCACGCACGACCAGTTCCGGGGGAGAGGTGCCGTCTGGGCATCGCCCCCATCGCGCCGACTCCCGGCCCGGACCGCCGAACGACCGAGAGGTCGGTCCCCGGTCCGTGCCCCGGTCGGAGCTGCCCTCGCTCGAGCCGGCCCGAGTCACACCAGGACCGGCCGGACCCGGCAGTCCCCGCGGAGAGGGTCAGGATCTCGGCAGGTTGACGGCGGGGGGCGCCTGCCCGCGTCGCATCGCCTCCTGCTGCAGTCGCGGTCGCAGCGTTCTGCCGTTGGCGAGGAAGCCGAGGGTCCTGCCCAGCCGTGAGCCGGTGAGGCTCCAGTCCCTGAGCGCACGCACGACCCGGACCCGGACGCGGCCCTCGTCGGCCGGTTCCGCGGTACCGAGCAGGACCACGTTCTCCTGCTGGCTCATGTCCGGCGCGTGCCAGTGCGCGGTGATGCAGGCCGGTCCTCCGGTGAGGTGGACGCCGGTGGGCGGCACGAGGAGGTAGCCGTCCGCTGCGCGCTCAGCGCTCCGGCAACGCACCGGGAGCGGCCATCCATCCGCGTCCACGACGGTGAGCACGGGGACGCCGAGCCGGTCGGCCCGGTCGGCGAAGGGGCGCCAGTCCGCCGGCGCCTCGGACCTCGAGGGCAGCGAGGGACCCCGGGGGGCGGGATCGGACGGAGGTGCTGCGGTGCCCGGCGGCGCCTGCCAGCTCTCGGGTCGCTGATCGAGCCGCCCGCTGGGCCAGGACAGGACGCGGAGCGGCGTCACCTGCACCCAGATGCGAGCCAGGTACCAGTCCAGACGGCGGAGGAGGAACGGCGGCATGCCCTTGTAGGCCTCAGGCAGCTTCGCCAGGCTCTGGCGCAGGTAGCGGTCGGTGTTGGCCTGCAGGGCTGAGTCCCGCACGGTCGCCAGCCCCTGCACCGACACCGTGGGCGCGCCGGGGAGTTCGGCGTCGCTGGTCGAGGAGAACAGCAAGGCGACCCGGGGCTCCCGGCGGGCCCGTTCGGCCTTCGCCGGGTAGGTCAGCCCGGTCGAGACGTCCACCGTCGCGCCGTCCTCACCGGGGTACGGGGTGACCGGCCACGTCACCGGTCGACCGTCCCCGGTGAGGGTGGCGTACTCGCAGACCAGAGCTTGTCGCGCCAGCACCGACAGGAGGTCGGGCAGATCCGGCACGGATCCGCTCCGGGGTTCTGGGACGTCGGAGGCTGCGGCCACGGCTGACTCCTCGATGATCCGGCGTCGGTCAGTGTGGCCGTGGAGGATCGTGCCGCGCTACCGGCATCGTCGCGGCGGTCGCCGACAGCGCGTCCGGCCGGCGGTTCGGCGGGCCTCGTCGGCGTGCAACGGCTCCTCGGTCACGACGCTCCTCGGTCGACCGGGCGTGTTGGGCGCGCACGACGAGGTGGAGCGATCCGTCCTCCGAATGGCGCGAGAAGCACTGGCGCGGGTTGCTGCCCGGCGTCGCCTCGCGCGACCCCTCACGGCGTGGGCCGGCCCAGCGGAGCACCTTCGGCTTCCACCACATGGAAGGCGTGTGTCCGGCGTCTCGTGTCGCCGGTCACGATCGGCCCAGCCAACCGACACCCGAGGAGCAGCCAGGTGACGTCGATCGTCCAGAACCAGTGGTACGTGGCCGCGTACGGGCGCGAGGTGGGGCGGGAGCTGTTCAGCCGCACCGTCTGCGGTGAGTCCATCCTCTTCTGGCGCACCGTTTCCGGCGACGTCACCGCGATGAGCGACCGCTGCGTGCACCGCCGGTTCCCGCTGTCGGAGTCGCCGAGCCATCTCGTCGGCGACACGGTGGTGTGCGGTTACCACGGCTTCACCTACGGTGCCGACGGCGCATGCGTGGCGGTCCCCGGCCAGACCCGCATCCCCCGCACGGCCCGGCTCAAGACCTATCCGGTCGTGGAGCAGGACTCCTTCGTCTGGGTCTTCATCGGCGACCCCGACCGCGCCGGCACCACCCGGATCCCCCGGGCGCCGTGGCTGGACATGGCCGGCTGGACGACGGTGTCGGGAATGGAGCCCCTGGCGGCCCGGGCGAGCCTGCTGGTCGACAACTTGATGGACCTCTCGCACGAGACGTACCTGCACGGCGGCTACATCGGGACGCCGGAGGTCGCCGAGACCCCGATCACCACCGAGGTGGACGACGAGGCGGGGATCGTCTACGTGAGCCGGCACATGGCCGATGCCGAGTGCCCGCCGTTCTACGCGAAGAGCACCGGCATCCAGGGCCGGATCACCCGCTGGCAGGACATCGAGTTCACCCCGCCCTGCCTCTACAAGCTGCACTCGCGGATCGCGCCGGTCGGCGTCCTGCCCGACGAGGACGGCACCGACCCCGACGCCTTCCACGTCGAGGTCGTGTACGCCATCACCCCCGAGACCGAGTCCTCCACCCACGACTTCTGGGCCGTCGCCCGCGACTTCGCGCTCGACGACGAGGAGGTCTCTGGGTTCCTGCGGGAGAGCAACCGCACCGTCGTCCTCCAGGACGTCACCGCCCTGGACGTGCTCGAACGGGTGCTCACCGGAGAGCCGGACGGCTACCAGGAACTGTCGATCAACATCGACACCGGCGGCCTGGCGGCGCGCCGCATGATCGCCCGACTCGCGGCCGAGAACTCCGGGACCCCGGCCGGCGCGGCGACCGGCGCGATCGTCCGGTGACCGGTTTCGCTCCGCCCGCGCCGCGCGAGGTGCTCGCCGGAGACCGGGTGATCCGCGTCGGCTGGCTCCCGGGCTCCGACCGGCTCCGCGGCCGCTGCCACTGCGGTGCCGAGTCCGAGGCCGAGGACCCGATCCTGCTGTGGGACTGGCTCGTGGCGCACCCTGCCCACCCGGTCGGCGGCCCGGCCCTGCCCGAGCCGCCCGACGTGCACCTCCCACCACCGGCGCACCTGGTCGCCGACCCTGCGCTGGTGCGACGGCACCCCACCGTCCCCGCCTGAAGAAGGAACCGTGCACACCACCCACGCTGAGACCGACCTGCGGCTGCGCGTCGCCGAACGCCGCACGGGCGCGGAAGGGGTCGTCGTCCTCGACCTCGTCGACCCCTCGGGAGCCGAACTGCCGGGGTGGGCGCCGGGGGCCCACGTCGACCTCCGCCTGCCCGGCGGCCTGACGCGTCAGTACTCGCTGTGCGGCAACCCGGCCGACCGGTCGGTCTGGCGGATCGGCGTCCTGCGGGAGCCGGACAGCCGAGGGGGCTCTGCGCACGTCCACGAGTCACTGCAGGCGGGGGCGGACATCGACGTCCGGGGTCCCCGCAACCACTTCCCGCTGGTGCCGGCGCCGCGCTACGTCTTCATCGCCGGCGGCATCGGCATCACGCCGATCCTGCCCATGATCACCGCTGCGGAGTCGGCCGGCGCCGACTGGGAGCTGCACTACGGCGGCCGCAGTCGCCGGTCCATGGCCTTCCTCGAGGCGCTCGAGGAGTCGACCGGCAACCGGATCACCCTCCACCCCCAGGACGAGGTCGGCCTCATCGACCTCGACCGGGTACTCGGCGAGCCGCCATCCGGCGCGCTGGTGTACTGCTGCGGCCCGGAGCCTCTCCTCGCGGCCGTCGAGCGGCACTGCCGCTCCTGGCCGGAGGGGACGCTGCACCTCGAACGGTTCGCGCCCAAGGACGTCGGCGAGCCGGTGCTCACGTCGTCCTTCGAGGTGGAGCTCTCGGCCAGCGGCTTGTCGCTGACCGTGCCGCCGGGCAAGTCTGTCCTCGACGTGGTCGAGGAGGCCGGGATCCCGGTGCTCTCCTCGTGCCAGGAGGGGACGTGCGGGACATGCGAGACGGCGGTTCTGGCGGGGGAGGTCGACCACCGCGACTCCCTGCTGACCCCGGCGGAGCAGGCTGCGAACGACACGATGTTCATCTGCGTCTCGCGGGCGGCCTGCCCGAAGCTGGTGCTCGACCTCTGAGCGCACATCGGACGGCCGGCGGCAAGCTGCTGGCGGTCCTCGACGCGTTCACCCGCTCGCGGCCGGCTCTCGCGCTGTCGGAGATCGCCCGCGCGGCGGGGATGCCCCTGTCCACGGCCCACCGGCTCGTGGCCGAGCTCGTGAGCTGGGGCGGCCTGGAACGGTCCGACGACGGGCGCTACCGGATCGGGCTGCACGTCTGGGAACTCGGTGCGCTGGCCCCCCGGGCGCTGGGACTCCGCGAGGTCGCTCTGCCTTTCATGGAGGACCTCTACGAGGTGACCCACGAGAACGTCCAGCTGGCCGTGCGGGACGGCGACGAGCTGGTCTTCGTCGAGCGGCTGGCCTCGCGCGAGGCCGTCGACGTCCTGACCCAGGTGGGTGGCCGCTTCGCGATGCCGCCCACCGGTGTGGGGCTGGTCCTGCTCGCGCACGCGCCGGTGGATGTCCAGGAGCGAGTCCTCGCCGTCCCGCTGCAGCGCTACACGCCCCTCACGATCACCGATCCCCGTCGACTGCGCGCCGTGCTGGCCGACGTCCGTCGTACGGGCTTCGCCGTCAGCGACCGGCAGGTGACCATGGACGCCGTGTCGGTCGCGGCCCCGGTGACCGTACGGGGGGAGGCCGTCGCGGCGTTGTCGATCGTCGTCCGGGGGACGTCGGCGGCCGACGTCCGGGCCGTGACGCCGGGCGTGCGGGCCGCCGCCCTGGGCATCTCCCGCACCCTCGACCGGGCCCGTGGCTGACGCGGGCGGCCGGTCGTCGAGATGTGCGGAGGGACCAGGGTTGCCCCGCTGAGCGGCGCGGACCGGCATACGAGATGGCAAGTACCTGGAGCGGGTGACCGGGATCGAACCGGCATGGCCAGCTTGGAAGGCTAGGGCTACTGGCATCCAAACTGCCTGGTCAGCAGCTTCTCTGCCCTACACCGTGCCTTCAGCGTGCCTCTCTTGTGCAGTGATCCCCGTCGGCTGAACACCGGCGGGGCGGGCGGTGGCCGAGGGGCTCGGCATCCCGGCCGGCGAGGTGGTCACCGGGCCGGACCTGGCCGGACTGGAGGAGCTCGAGCGGGTGCGTCGGAGAAGCCGTAGCCGGGGAGGGCGGCCGCACCAGGTCGAACGCGTCCTCGGGAGAGCCGTCGTGCGCGGTCGGGTCGGCGAGCGGGCCGACGATCTCGAGCAGTTCGATCACCGAGCCGGGCCAGCCGTGTGTGCTGATCAGCAACAAGGCGTCCGGGTGCGGAGATCGTCGAGTTGGACGGCTCGCACGTGCTCATGATCTCCCGGCCCGGACCGGTCGCCGACCTGATCGCCACGGCACTGGCGGCGGTCGCTGCGGCAGCGGACGTGCCCGCGCCCCGGCAGGCGCAGCAGCAGACGGTCGAGCCGGCCGGAGGGTACACCTCATGATGTCGGACGTTGCACACAAGCCTGCCGGCCCGGCGCCGGGCGGAGCCCCAGTCCCCGCTAGGCACCGTCGGGCAGCTCGACGCCGGGGTGCGGGGCGTCGGCTACGCCAGGGACCGATTGACCACCTGCAACGGCGCGCCGGGAGTGCCCCGGATCATCCGTCGCGGATGAGGCGGCGCGTGAGCCCCCGGAGAAGGGCTGCCCGCTGCGGTGCCGGCGTGGCGCGAGCGACCGTCGTGGTTCGTGTCCGGGGACGCAGACCTGAACATCCCCGCCGCCCTCCAGCGGTCCATGGCTGAACGGGCCGGCGCCCGCGAGGTCCGGGCGATCCCCGAGGGCTCGCACGCGCTCTCGGTCTCTCAGCCCGACGAGGTCGCCGCCACGATCCTGGCGGCGGTGGAGGCGGTCACGGCGATCCCGGCCTGACACGCGCGGTGCGGGCGGGGGTGCGGGCCGCCTGCACCGCCTGCCCGCAAAGGCGCCACGTCGCTCGCCTGGACGGAAGGGGGCGGACTCCCGATGAGGCTCCGAGCCACTGCGACGGTGGCTCCGGTGCGCGGCGGAACAACGGCCGAGACCGGACGCGTGCAGGCCTTCAACGACGGGTCCTCGCCATCGTCATCACACTGCTCGTGCTGGAGCTGGACCCGCCGTCGGAACCCGGTGCGATGCCTCACGAGCTGCTCGAGCAGTGGCCCGGCTACCTGGGCTACCTGGCCTCGTTCGGGTACATCGCGGTCATCTGGGTCAACCACCACGAGCTGTTCACGCGGATCCGGGCCGTCGACGCCGGCCTGCTGTGGCGCAACCTCCTGCTTCTGCTGACCACGTCGTTCCTGCCGCTCCCCACAGCGGTCCACAGCACCGCGTTCCAGCACGGGACCCGCGCCGACCAGGTTGCCGCACTCCTCCTGTACTGCGCGTTGGCGGCTGCCATGGGGACGAGTTGGCTGGCGCTCTTCCATCACCTGTGCCACCGACCTCGACTGCTGGTCGCCGGGACGCCGCCCGAGTTCTCCGCCGCCGAACGCCGGCGCTCCCTCGTCGGCATCGCCGCCTACGCGGTAGCCGCCGGCAGCGCCGCCTGGCAGCCACTCCTCGGCCTAGGGGTCGTCGCCGCCCTCCCGGTCTTCTACGCCGTGACCAGCCGGGATGGACCAGTCGCCGATCAGCTCCCGGAACGGACGCGGACGTGCTCGCAGACGACTGACTGCCGGGGGCCCTTCTCGCTGGTGATCGACAGATTCGACACCTCAAGACCACCACGACCCGTGCCCGCCCTCATAGGCCCAGGTCAACGAGCTACCGCCCGACTTGCCCCCGAACCCTGGTCGGGGTGTGGGGCCGGCCGGTAGAAAGTGGGGGTGAGCCGGATCAACGACGTAGGCGGCATGGAGGGATTCCTCGCGGTTGTGGAGGAGCCGGACGAACCGCCCTTCCACGCCGATTGGGAAGCTCATCTGCACGCGATGAACGCGTTGCTGATCCGCCAGGGCGTCTACAACCGCGACGAGTTCCGGGACGCCCTCGAGCGGATGGCGCCAGCGGTGTACCTGACCGCCTCGTACTACGAGCGGTGGTACTGCGCCATCACCACGTTGCTGGTGGAGAAGGGCGTCCTCACGGCTGCGGAGGTGGCCGGCAACGGGCACGGCGCTGCCGATGCGTGAGGCCTTCAACCCGGGGGATCGGGTCCGCACCACGACGTTCGATCCGCCCGGGCACACGCGCCTCCCCCGCTACGCGCGCGGCGCGGTGGGGGAGATCGTGGAACGGGCCGGCGACCATCCCCGGGCCGAGGACCGGGCGCGCGGACTGCCCGGGGAGCCTCAGCCGGTCTACCACGTGAGGTTCCGCGCCAGTGACCTGTTCGGCTCCGGGGACCACACCGTCACCGTGGAGCTGTGGCAGGACTACCTCGAGCCACTCACGAACCACGACGGGAACGCAGCACCATGAGCGGGCACCACCCCAGCGCCCCGATCGCCGGGCAGGTCCGGCACATCGAGAGCCTGCTGGAACAGCGCGGCGTGATCGCTCCCGGCGAGATCGACCGCCGCATCGACGCCCTGCTCGCCGGTGGCTCCCCGCTCAACGGCGCGCGGATCGTCGCGCGGGCCTGGACGGACCCGGCCTTCCGGGACCGGCTGCTCGCCGATGCCAACACGGCCATCCGTGAGCTGGAGCTGTCGATGGGCGGAGGCGAGGAACTGCGCCTGAAGGTCATCGCGAACGGTCCTGGGGAGCACCATGTCGTGGTCTGCACACTCTGCTCCTGCTACCCGACCACGCTGCTGGGGCCCTCGCCGACCTGGTACAAGAGCGATGCCTACCGTGCCCGGGTGGTCCGCGACCCGCGTGGCGTCCTGGGGGAGTTCGACCTCGAACTCCCCGCCGACACCCGGATCACCGTCTGGGACGCCAGCGCCGAATCCCGATACATGGTCTTACCCCGCCGTCCCGAGGGTACCGACGCGCTCACCGAGACAGAGCTGGCCGCGCTCGTCACGCGCAACGGTCTGATCGGCACCGCCCTCGTCTGACTGTGAGGCTGGCCGGGTCGGTCCTTCAGTGATGGGCTGACGGCCGGCAGCGGTGAGCGTGACCCGTCGTCTGACTGGCTTCGTGCCTTTG
>NZ_SSXB01000073.1:0-21558 GCF_021698995.1 Blastococcus sp. KM273129
CCATCGGGGGTGGGCCGCCGCGCCCCGCTCAAGCACCGCTCCGGGACGCCGATCTCGCCCTCGTGCCCGGGACGACGCAGGACGAGTCAGCGCCGCGGTTCGAACCGCCGGCGTCCCCCTTCGACGCCCACGCCGCGCTGGTGCACCTGCTCGGCCGGCTCCGTGCGTCGTCCGGGGCCACCCGCGTGTCGGTGTGGGTGCACGAGGCCACCACCGAGCTCGTCGTCCCGTTCCGCCGGTCCACCGCCGCGACCCGCGACCCGCTGCCGCTGCACCCGGCCCTGCGGACCCCCGCCAACCTGCGCGACTCCCCCTTCCTCGCCGCCGTCGTCACCGGCCGCCGGGCCGTCGTCGCCCACGCCGGCGGCCGCCGCGCCGAGGACCGCGAGCTCGCCGACGTCGGCATCCGCTCGGGGCACGGTGAACCGCTGCTGCTCGACGGGCAGGTCGTCGGGGTGCTGACCGTCGAGCCCGCCGCCGCCGCGGCCCCCCACCTGCTGCGCCAGGCCGCCCCCCGGATCGCCGTGGCGCTGGCCGAGGCGTGGGCCCGGCGCGCCGAGCAGCGCCGGCTGCACCAGGCCGGCGTCCTGCTCACGCTGATCGAGTCCGCCGCGCAGGCCCAGTCGATGGACCACCTGCTCGGCTCGGCCTGCCGCCAGCTCGCCGAGCTCGGGGAGGTGGAGCGCGCCTGCGTCTTCCTGCTCGAGGACGGCCGCCTGGTGCCCCGCATGGCCGCCTACGCCGACGGCCGGCGCGACCTGGCCACCTGGCGGCAGTTCCGCACCGCACCCGTGCCCCTGGAGCTCGCCGAGACGGTGCTGCGCACCGGGGCCCCGCTCACCGCCGACCGCGACTCCGAGCTGGTGTCGGGCTGGTGGGTCGACTCCTTCCAGATCGCCTCGGCGCTCGCCGTACCGCTGGGCCGCAGCCCCGAGCTGGCCGGGGTCCTCACCCTGGACAGCACGCAGGTGCGGCCGTTCTCCGAGGACGTCCGCCGGCTGGCCGCCGCCGCCGGCGCGCACCTCGGGGGCGTCATCGAGCAGGCGCGCACCAGCCAGGCGCGGGCGGCCTCGCTCACCACCGCCCGGGTCGTCCGGCAGCTGCTCGTCGACGGCTCGGCGGTCACCGGCGCCGCGGCCGCCGCCGAGGTGCTGGCCCGGGCCGTCCAGCGGCTGGCCGGCACCGACCGCAGCGCCGCCTACCTGGTCGACGACGTCGGCCGCATCGGCGAGGTGCGGCACGTCGGCTGGGCAGAGGAGCACGCGCAGGTGGTGCGCGCCCGGCTGGTCGGGCGACCGGCGTCCGCCGTCCCCCTGTGGCGGCTCGCCACGGAGGAGCCCGTCCCCGTCTTCGTCGAGGACGCGGCCGCCACCGACCTGCTCGACGCGGACCTGGTGCGCGCCCTGGACCTGCGCTCCTACGTCAGCGTCCCGCTCATGTCCCGCGACCGGCTCCTGGGGCTGGTCGTCACCGGTTCGGTCGGCACCGCCCGCAGCTGGAGCCCCGCGGAGCGCGACGCCGTCCGCCAGGTCACGCTCGAGGGCGCCCTGGTCGTGGAGAACGCCGAGCTGCGCGCCGCCGAGCAGGAGCGCCTGGCCCAGCTGGCCACCGAGGCGCACCACGACCCGCTCACCGGCCTGCCCAACCGCCGGAAGTTCCTGGAGACGGTGGACCGGACCGTCCGCGGTGACCCCGACCGGCGGTCCGCCCTGCTGATGGTCGACCTCGACCGCTTCAAGGAGATCAACGACAGCTTCGGGCACGGCGTCGGCGACGACCTGCTCTGCCTGGTCGGCCCCCGCCTGCAGCGAGCGCTGCGGCCCGGGGAGCTGCTGGCCCGCATGGGCGGGGACGAGTTCGCCGTCCTGCTGCCCGACGCCGACGCCGAGCGGGCGCGCGAGGTCGCCGGCGGGCTGGGTACCGCGCTGCGCGACGCCTTCGTGCTGGCCGGCATGTCGCTGCACGTGGACGCGAGCATCGGCATCGCCCTCTGCCCGGACCACGGCCGCGACCGGTCGCTGCTGCTGGCCCGGGCGGACTCCGCGATGTACGCGGCGAAGCGCGGGCGCCTGGGCTACGAGGTGTGGGCGCCCGACGGCACCCCCGCCAGCCGCGACCGGCTGCAGACGCTGGAGCAGCTCCGCTCGGCCCTCGACGGCGACGAGCTCGTCAACCACTACCAGCCGCAGCTGGACCTGCGCACCGGCACCGTCGCCGGCCTCGAGGCCCTGGTCCGCTGGAACCACCCCGACCGCGGCCTGCTCTACCCCGACGTCTTCCTGCCCCTGGCCGAGCAGGCCGGTCTCATGCGCCGGCTCGCGCTGCGGGTGCTGGAGCAGGCGCTGCGCGACCTGCGCACCTGGCGCACCCAGGGCCACGACCTGTCGATCGCGGTGAACCTGTCCGTGTCCAACCTGCAGGACGTCGCCCTGCCCGAGCAGGTGCAGCTGCTGCTGGACACCTGCTCGCTGCCGGCCGGCTCGCTGGTCCTGGAGATCACCGAGGACGTCCTGATGGCCGACGCCGCCCGCAGCCAGCAGGTCATGGCCGGGCTGCGCCGGCTGGGCGTGCGGTTGTCGGTGGACGACTACGGCACGGGGTACTCGTCGCTGTCCTACCTGCGTGCGCTGCCGGTGGACGAGCTCAAGCTCGACCGCAGCTTCGTCACCCACCTGACGTCCGACCCGCGGGCGGCGGCGATCGTGCGCAGCACGCTGCAGCTGAGCCGCGACCTCGGGATGAGCATGGTGGTCGAGGGCGTCGAGGACGCCGACGCCCTCGCCGCGCTGCGCGAGTGGGGCTGCCACGTCGCGCAGGGCTACCACATCTCCCGGCCCATGCCGGCCGAGCGGGTGCTGGGCTGGCTGAACGCCCGCCCCCTGCCCGCGGCCGCCCCGCGGCAGGGCTGAGCAGGGGCGCCTCCGCGCCCGGCGGCGCCGACCGCCATGATCGTCGCCGTGACCACCGCAGCCCCCACCCGGGTCGCCGGGCTGGAACGCCTGGCCGCCCGCACCTGGCGGGGGCTGGAGGAGGAGCCCTACGGCGACTGGCTGCTGCGCGCCGGCGGCGGGTTCACCGGGCGGGCCAACTCGGTGCTGGTGACCGGGGACCCACCGGGAGGCGTGCGCCCGGCGGTCGACACCGTCACCGGCTGGTACGCCGACCGGGGGCTGCGCCCGTGCGCCGCCGTCCCGGTGCCCGGGGGCGAGGCCGCCGACGCCGCGTTCGCCGCCGCGGGGTGGACCCGCGACGAGGACGTCCTGGTGCTCGTCGCGCCGGCGGGCCCCTGGCCCGCCGTCGACGTCCCGGTGCAGCTCGACGACGCACCCGACGCGGCCTGGCTGGCCGGCTACCGGCACCGGGGCGCGGCGCTCCCGGCCACCGCGGCGGCCGTCCTGCGCAACGCCGAGCGGCCGCTGTTCGCCTCCGTCCGACCCGACCCCGTGGCGGCCCGGCCGGCCGCGGTGGCCCGCGGTGTGGTCGTCGACGAGTGGCTGGTGGTCAGCGCGGTGACCGTCGACGAGCCCTACCGTCGGCGCGGCCTGGCGACGGCGGTGATGGCGGCGCTGGCCACGGAGGCCCGCGCCCGCGGGGCGACGTCCTGCCTGCTGCAGGTGACCGCGTCCAACGCCCCGGCGCTGGCCCTCTACGCCCGGATGGGGTTCACCGAGCACCACCGCTACCACTACCGGTGGGCCCCGCCCGGCTGACCCGGCGGGCGGGGGTGCCCAGCGCCAGGCCCAGGGCGAGCGCCGCGGCCAGCACCCCCAGCAGCAGGAACGCCGTGCTCACGAGGCCGAGCGAGCCCCCGGAGACCAGCAGCAGGTCACCCTCGGGGCGCCGCACCATGGCCGCGACCACGACGGCCAGCCAGGTGACGGCGGGGAGAGCGGCGACAGCCTTGGAGCCGCTCAGCCGCAGCGCGGCACCGACCAGCAGCAGGTTGCCGGCCACCGCGGCCGCCACCGAGACCGGCACCAGCACGCCCCCCACCCGCAGCGGCAGCCAGAGGACCTCCACGACGGCCAGCCACCCGGCGACCACGACGGCGGCGATCCCGATGCCCACCGTGACCGGCCCGCGGCCCGTCACCCCTGGAGACCGGCGAAGAGGTCGTCCTCCCGGCCGTCGGGCCCGGCGGCCGGGCCGCGCTCGCCCGCGACCTGGCGGTAGTACTCGACGCCGAGCACCTCCTGGCCCAGGTTGTTCGACAGCGCGAAGAACGGGCCGTCGACGGTGATCTGGGTCGGGTGGGCGCGCATGGCGGCGTCCTTGCGCCCGGCGTAGGCCCGGGCGTCCACCGCGCAGGTGACGACCTCGTCGGGCACCACGAAGGGGATCTCGTCGAGGTCGCCCAGCCCCTCGAACGGCGAGGCCTCGCCGAGGGCGGCCATGGCCTCGACGCCCTCGCGCACCACCGAGCGAGGCATGGCGTTCCAGTAGACCTTCGCCACCTCCCAGGCGGCACCGAGGTCGGGCCGGTGGCCCGGGTCCGCCGCGGCCTCCACCGCCCGCATGGCCACCCGGTGCGCCTGGATGTGGTCGGGGTGCCCGTAGCCACCGAACTCGTCGTAGGTGACGACCACCTGCGGGCGCACCTCGCGGACCACGGCGACGGCGTGCGCCACCGCCTCGTCGAGGTCGGCGTTCCAGAAGGCCCGCGGGTGCTCGTTCGCCGGCGTGCCCATCATCCCCGAGTCGCGGTAGCGCCCGGCCCCGCCGAGGAAGCGGAAGTCCTCGACGCCGAGGGCGGCCATCGCCCCGCGCAGCTCCCAGATGCGGTAGCCCCCGAGCTGGTCGGCCTGGTCGGCGGCGAGCTGGGACAGCTCGGGGACCAGGATCTCGCCCTCCTCCCCCAGCGTGCAGGTGAGCAGGGTGACCCCGACGCCCTCGGCGACGTAGCGGGCCATCGTGGCCCCGTTGTTGATCGTCTCGTCGTCGGGGTGCGCGTGGACGAGGAGCAGGCGTCGGTCGGCGGTCACGGTCGGCCATTCTCCCCGAGGCGGCGTGCGGTGCGAGCAGGGCCGGGCCGCGCCCACGCCCTCCCCCGCCGCGGCGCGTCCTCCCCCACGGCGCACCGCGAGGGAGGACGCGCCGGGATCAGGGCAGGTGGTCCCGGCGCGAGGTGCTCAGCCCTCCGTGGGCACGACGGCGCGCGCCTCGGCGAAGTGGCAGGCCGAGGGGTGCCCCTGGCCGCGGTCGACCAGGGCCGGCGGCTCGGTGGCGCAGATGTCCTGGGCCTTCCAGCAGCGGGTGCGGAACCGGCAGCCCGACGGCGGGTTGGCCGGGCTCGGCACGTCGCCCTGCAGCAGGATCCGCTCCTTGAGCCCGCGCAGGTGCGGTTCGTGCACCGGGACCGACGAGAGCAGCGCCTGCGTGTAGGGGTGGGCGGGCGAGCCGTAGACCTGCGCGTCGGTGCCCTCCTCCACGATGCTGCCCAGGTACATCACCGCGACGCGGTCGGAGATGTGGCGCACCACCGACAGGTCGTGGGCGATGAACAGGTAGGAGAGCCCGAAGTCGTTCTGCAGGTCCTCGAGCAGGTTGACCACCTGCGCCTGCACCGAGACGTCCAGGGCGCTCACCGGCTCGTCGCAGACGATGACCTCCGGCTGCAGGGCCAGGGCCCGCGCGATGCCGATGCGCTGCCGCTGGCCACCGGAGAACTGGTGCGGGTAGCGGTTGACGAAGTCGGGGTTGAGGCCGACCCGCTCCATGAGCTCCTGGGTGCGCTGCAGGCGCCCCTTCCTCGGTGCGATGTCCGCGTGCACCGACCAGCCCTCGGCCACGATGTCGCCCACGGTCATGCGCGGGTTCAGCGAGGCGTAGGGGTCCTGGAAGATGATCTGCACCTCGCGCCGGTACTGCTTGAGCGCGCGGCCGCTCATCCGCGTGACGTCCTCGCCCTTGTAGAGGATCTGCCCGTCGGTCGGCTTCTCGAGGGCCACCAGCATCTTGGTGACCGTCGACTTGCCGCACCCGGACTCCCCCACCAGGCCGACCGTCTCGCCACGGCGCAGCGAGAGGTTGACGCCGTCGACCGCGCGGACGTGGCCGACCGTGCGCTTGAGGACGATGCCCTGGGTCAGGGGGAAGTGCTTCTTGAGGTCCTTGACCTCGAGCAGCACGTCACCCGGCGTGTGCGTCGGGCGGCTCGCGGCCGCCTCGGCCAGCGCCCGGTCCACCTCCGCGGACGGGTCGGCTGCGCTGCTCCCGGAGCTGGCGTCAGACACCGAGGACCTCCTCGCTGTAGTGGCAGGCCGCCTGGCGCCCCGGGACGACCAGCCGCAGCGGCGGGACGTCGGCGACGCAGTCGCGGCCGGGTGCGGCCTGCGCACCCGTGCGCCGCTTGGGGCAGCGCGGGTGGAACGGGCAGCCCGACGGGATGGCGGCCAGGTTGGGCGGCTGCCCGCCGATCGGCTGGAGCCGGCCGCCCTTGACCTCCACCTGCGGGATGGAGCGCATCAGGCCGTCGGTGTAGGGGTGGGCGGGGTTGCCGAACACCTCGTCGACGGTGCCGCGCTCGACGATGCGGCCGGCGTACATGACGGCCACGTTGTCGGCCACCTCGTTGACCACGCCGAGGTCGTGGGTGATGAGGATGAGCCCCATCCCGGTGTCCCGCTGGAGGTCCTTGAGCAGGTCCATCACCTGGGCCTGGACGGTGACGTCGAGCGCGGTGGTCGGCTCGTCGGCGATGAGGATGCGCGGGTCGAGCGCGAGCGCCATGGCGATCATGACGCGCTGCCGCATGCCGCCGGAGAACTGGTGCGGGTAGTCGTTCACCCGCTCCTTGGCGGCCGGGATGCGGACCCGCTCCATCAGCTCGACGGCGTGCTGCTTGGCCTCCTTGCGGGAGGTGCCCCGGTGCGCGCGGAACATCTCGCCGATCTGGAAGCCGACGCTGTACACGGGGTTCAGCGCGGAGAGCGCGTCCTGGAAGATCATCGAGATCCCGGGCCCGCGGACCTTGCGCTGCTCCTCCTCCGGCAGCGTGAGCAGGTCACGCCCCTCGAACACGATCCGGCCGCTGGTGATCTCCGCCGGCGGGGTGTCGAGGATGCCCATGATCGCCTGGGCGGAGACGGACTTCCCGGAGCCGGACTCGCCCAGGATCGCGAGGGTCTCCCCCTCCGAGACGGTGTAGCTCACGCCGTTGACGGCGTTGACCAGGCCCGACCCGGTGCGGAACTGCACCCGGAGGT
The DNA here is from genome assembly GCF_021698995.1 of Blastococcus sp. KM273129. Lineage (NCBI taxonomy): Bacteria > Bacillati > Actinomycetota > Actinomycetes > Geodermatophilales > Geodermatophilaceae > Blastococcus > Blastococcus sp. KM273129. The sequence continues at coordinate 7,206 of NZ_SSXB01000073.1, forward strand.
CGTCGACCTCGAGGATGGGCGTCCCGGCACCGCGGGCGGGGCTGGTGGGGACGGACGACGATGCGGTGCTCATGAACGCTGCTTCGGGTCGAGGGCGTCGCGCAGGGCGTCACCCATGAGGACGAAGGCCATCACCGTCAGGGTGAGGATGAGGCTCGGGAAGAGGACCGCGTGCGGCGCGGTGCGCAGCAGGCTCTGCCCGGTGTTGATCTGCAGGCCCCAGGAGATCGCCGGCGGCTGCAGCCCGACGCCGAGGAAGGTCAGCGTCGCCTCGGCCGCGATCAGGATGCCGATGGTGATCGTGGCGTAGACCAGCACCGGGGCGACGGCGTTGGGCATGATGTGCCGGACGAGGATCCGGGTGTTGGAGGCGCCCATCGCCCGGGCCGCGGCGACGTAGTCGGAGTTCTTGATCGCGATCACCTGCGAGCGGACCAACCGCATGGCGGTCATCCAGCCGAACAGGGCCAGCGCGATCGCCACCGCGACCACACCGCGGCCGAGGATGCCGCTGCGCAGGACCACCAGCGCACCGAGGATCAGCGGCAGGGCGTAGAAGATGTCCGCGATCCGGGACAGGATGCTGTCGGTCACGCCGCCGTAGAAGCCCGAGATGGCGCCGACGAGGACACCGAGCACCAGGATCACGACGACGGCGAGCAGGCCGATGATCAGCGAGTTCCGAGCGCCGTACACGACGTTGGCCAGGTAGTCGCAGCCCTGCTGGTCGAAGCCGAACCAGTGCTCCGCCGAGGGCTCGGCGTTGCTGTTCGACAGGTTGCACGAGCGCGGGTCGACGCCCCGGGCGAAGACCGACGGCAGCAGCGCCATCGCGACGAAGAGCAGCCCCAGGACCGCGCCGATCCAGAAGAGCACGTTCCGCCGGAGCTGGCGCCAGGCGTCGCTCCACAGGCTGTTCTGGCGCGCCTCGCCCCCCGGCTGGTCGGTCGCGCCGGTCACACCACCGGCCCCGGCCTCGTCGTGGCCCAGGGTCGTCAGGTTCGGGTCACTCATAGCGGATCCTCGGGTCGAGGACGGCGTAGAGCACGTCGACGACCAGGTTGAAGAAGATGAAGACGAAGACCAGGAGCGTCACGATGCCCACGACGACGGCGCCCTCCTGGGCCCGCACGGCGTCGAAGACCGCCCGCCCGATGCCCGGCAGGTTGAACACCGTCTCGGTGACGATCGCACCGCCCATGAGCGTGCCGATGTCGGCGCCGATGAACGTGACCACCGGGATCAGGCTGTTGCGCAGGGTGTGCCGCACGATCACGTCACGGCGGGGCAGACCCTTGGCCCGGGCGGTCCGCACGTAGTCGGCGCGCATGTTCTCGGCGATGCTCGTGCGGGTCAGCCGCGCCACGTAGGCCAGCGAGCCCGCGGCGAGCACCAGCCCGGGCAGCAGGAAGCTGTACCAGCCCTCGTTCACACCGGCGATCGGGAACAGGCCGAGCTGGAGCCCGAAGGTGAACTGCGCGATGAACGCCAGCACCAGGATCGGGATCGAGACGATCAGCGTGGTGCTCACCAGCACGACGTTGTCGAAGAAGCCGTTCTTGCGGATGCCGGCCAGCACGCCGGCGACGATGCCGATGAGGATCTCGAAGGCGATGGCCACCACGGCCAGCTGGACCGTGACCGGCATCCGCTGGCTGATGGTGTCGATGACCTCGCGGCCACGGAAGTCGGTGCCGAAGTCGCCCTGGAGCAGGTCACCGAGGTACTTGACGTACTGCAGCCAGAGCGGGTCGTTCAGGTTGAACTCGTCGGTCAGCTGGGCCACCACGGCCGGCGCCAGCGGGCGGTCGCCCCCCAGCGCCCGGATGGGGTCGCCCGGCAGCGCGTAGACCAGGGCGAAGATCAGGAACGAGGCCCCGAGAAGGACGGGGATGGTGAGTAGAAAGCGGCGCGCGATGTAGCGGCCCATGTCGCTCCTCGGTCGGGACGCCTCTCACCCATGTGGCGAGCGGGGAGGCGTCGTCCATGATGCGGGACGAGCCCGAGCGGCCGACCGCCGGGGAGCCCTGCCCGGTCTGGGCGGGGATCCCCGGCGGCGGCCTGCGGTGCGGTGTGGGTCAGCTGACCGGGACCACGTTGGCGACGTCGATGTCACCGAAGACGTCGATCACCACGTCGCTGACGTTCTCCGAGTGCCCGGCCTGCTCGAGGTCGAAGAACATCGGGATGATCGGCATGTCCTCCAGCAGGATGTCCTCGGCCTGGTTGTAGAAGTCCAGGGCCTCCTCGTTGCTGCTGGCGCTGTTGCCCTGCTGGATCAGCTCGTCGAACTCGGGGTTCGAGTAGAACGTGGCGTTCGAACCCGCCGGCGGCAGCGCGGCCGTGGAGTACAGCGGCTCCAGGTAGTTCTGCGGGCTCGGGTAGTCCATGCTCCAGCCGAGGCGGAACGGACCGGTCACACCCTGCTCGTCGAGCAGCGGCAGGTACTCGGCGAAGTCGAGCTCGCCCCGGAGGACGTAGTCGACGCCCAGGTTCTCGCGCAGCTGGTTGCCGACGGCCTGCACCCAGGCGTCGTGGCCGGCGCCCGCGTTGAACCACAGCTCGATGGGCTGGCTGCGGTCGAAGCCGGCCTCGTCCAGGAGCGCGTTCGCCGCGTCGACGTCCAGCTCGCAGTACTCGCAGACGCCCTCGCGGTAACCGTCGACGACGGGGGCGACGTAGGCGTCGGCCGGCGTGCGGCTGCCGTTGAAGATGGCGTCGGAGATCGCCTGGCGGTCGACGGCCATCGACAGCGCCTGCCGGACCCGCGGGTCGGAGTAGCGCTCGTCGTAGGTCGGGAAGCCCAGGTAGGTGAACCCGGACGACGGCGCCTCGAGGAAGCGGTCGCCGAGCACGTCCTCGGCCGAGGCCAGGGCGTCCGGCGGCAGGTCCGGCAGGACGTCGAGGTTGCCCGCCTGCAGGTCGTTGTAGCCGGTGTTCAGGTCGGCGTAGACCCGGAACTCCACGCTGTCGGCCACCGCCGGGTCCTCGCCGGCGAAGTCCTCGTAGCGGGTGACGGTGATGCCCTGACCGGGGACGAACTCGCCCTCGGCCTGGAACGGGCCGTTGCCGATCGGCTGCGTGCCGAAGCCCTCGGGGTCCTCGAAGAAGGCCTCGGGGAGCGGCCAGAAGGCGTTGTAGCCGACGGTCACCGGGAACTGGGCGAACGGGGAGGCGAGCTCCACCTCGAAGGTGGTGTCGTCGATGACCCGGAGGCCGCTCATCTCCTGGGCGGCCGGGTCGCCGGTGACGTTGCCCTCGGCGTCGGTCGGGGCCTGCAGGTCGTCGTACCCGAGGATGTTCGAGAAGAAGTACGACGCGCCCTGGGCGTTCGGGCTGTAGGCGGTGTAGTTCCACGCGTCGACGAAGGACTGCGCGGTCACCGGGGTGCCGTCGTGGAAGGTCCAGCCGTCCTTGAGCGTGACGGTCCAGGTGGTGTTGTCCTCGGACTCGATCGACTCCGCGACACCGGTGTACTCGACGGCGCCGTCGGCGGCGTACTCGACGAGACCCGTCCACAGGGAGGAGATGACCTGGTGGCCCTCGCTCTCGGTGGTGTTGCCCGGGATCAGCGCGTTCTCCGGCTCATCGACGTAGACGCTGAACGAGCCGCCACCCTCGGCGGAGGTGCCGCCGCTCCCGCCACCGTTGTCATCGCTGCCACCACAGGCGGACAGCATCATCGCGGCGGCGACGCCGGCCGCGACGAGCCCACCTCTGCGCTTGCTCAACTTCACGTGCAATGCCTCCCTCGACCCGCACCAGCGGGGGGAACGGACAGGTCGACCAGGCCCCGAGGGGGCGAGTGGTCGACAGATTGGTCTCGAGCCGGACGCAACCGGACCAGGGAGGCCCGGGACTGCGACGGGTGGACCCTAGGCACGCCTCGGAGGGGGTGTCCACGGACGTCACCGACTTGTGACCTGGGCTCACGATCCGCGCCGCAACCGTAACTTCCACGCCCCGCGGCGCGTCCGGCGGGCCGTCCTCCGGTCGTCCCGGCCGGTGCGCCGAAGCCTTTCCCGGGGACGTGTCACGAGCTGCCGGGCCGGGTACCCGCTGGTCGATCCGACGACGACCGGAGGGCAGCGATGACCGGCACCGAGAAGTTCACGAACAAGGTCGAGGAGATGTCCGGCAAGGGGAAGCAGGCGCTCGGCGACGCGACCGACGACCGCGACCTCCAGGCCGAGGGCAAGAAGGAAGAGTCCAAGGGCAACCTCAAGCAGGCCGGCGAGAAGGTCAAGGACGCCTTCAAGAAGTAGGCGGGGCCCTCCCAGGACGCCCGACGGGCGCCGTCCCCCGAGGGGGCGGCGCCCGTCGGGCGTTTTGTGCACAAAGCGCCCGGGTGGCACCCGTGTGGCGTTGTGTGCACACAACGCCCGGGGGGTCCGGGCTCAGCCGAGCAGCGCGGCCCGGATCCGCGCGACGACCGCGTCCATGTCCCGGAGGTCGTGGGCGGCGAGCCGGACGACCCGCCACCCCGCGGCGGCGAGGCGGCGGTACCGCTCGTCGTCGCGCGCGATCTGCAGATCGTCGAAGTGATAGGCGCCCTCGTACTCGACGACGACCCGCTGCTCCGGCCAGGCCAGGTCCACCTGCCCGAGCCAGGCCCCGCCCTCGACGACCTCGTACTGCGGCACCGGTGCCGGGAGCCCGGCCAGGGCGCACGCCACCCGCACCCACGACTCCGGCGGCGATCCGGCCCGCGCATCGACGAGCGCGAACGCCCTGCGGGCGCGTACCGCACCCCACCGCCCGACGCCCGCTCGGACCAGCCCGGCGAGGCCCGCCACGGTGAGCAGGTCGGCGCGCACCATCGCGTCGAGGACGCCGACCGCCGTCGCGGTCGACTCGAGCGCGGCGACGTCCCACGCGGTGCGCAGCGGGGTCGTGCACCGCAGGCCGTCGTCCGTCACCTCGACGTCGGCCGCCGGCAGGGCGACCCGGCGCACCCGGACGCCGGCCGGCCCCCGCCACTGGAGCTGCTCCGGCACCAGCACGGTGACCTGGTCCCCGTAGCCGGGCTGCGGCGCGCCGAGGACGGCCGCTGCCGAGCGGGCACCGAGCGCCGCCCCCGGCGGCATGAGGAGGGCGGTCGCACGGCAGCGCAGGAGGTGGTCCCGCGGGAGGGACGGGTCGGCGTAGACGCCGCGGAGCACGCGCACGTACGGGCCGTCCCTCAACTGGCGGCGGCTGAGGACGCCCTCGGAGACGGCGTGGGCACCGACGAACACGCCGTGGAGGCCCTGGGAGCGCAGGAGCACGAGCCGGATCCTGGCGGCCGGCGCCGGATCGCCGCTGCCGTCGTCCACACCCCGGCGTTATGTGCACAAAACGCCCGGAGAGGGGTCAGCTCCTGGTGAGGAGAAGTCGGACGGCGGGCAGCAGCGGGCGGTCGGCGGGGATCCAGTCGAGCGCGTCGAGGTCGGCCGCACCCACCCACCGCAGCTCGGCGTGCTCCCGCGCCACCGGCCGGCCGTGCGTGATCCGCGCCTCCCAGACCCGCATCGTCGAGGCGCCGGGTGCCCCTCCGGCGACGACCCCGTCGAGCGGCACCTCCCCGAGGAAGGACCGGGGCGCGACGGTGACCCCGAGCTCCTCGGCGCACTCGCGGACCAGCGCCGCGAGGTCGGTCTCCCCCGGGTCGACCTTGCCGCCGGGAAACTCCCAGCACCCGTCGAACGGCCCGCCCGAGCGCTGGGCGACCAGCACCCGGTCCCCCTCGACCAGCGCCGCGCCCACGACCTGGACCACCTCGCGCGCCCGCAGCGCGGCCCCGGCGGACAGGGCGTCCAGGTGCGCCCGCATCGCCCGCTGCACCCGCGGCCGCAGCGCCCGGTCCGCGACCCACCCCACCGGGCCGGGCAGCCCGGTCGCCCACTCGACCTGCTCCTCGACCCGCGTGCCGGCCGCGGTGGCCGTGAAGCGGCGCACGTGCTCGACCCGGCCGCGGGGACCCAGCGGCGCGGCGAAGGCGTCCCGCTCCGGGCGCACGGACCCCACCTCGCGCAGCGGGAACGGCCACGGGCGGCCCAACGCACGGGCGACGTCGAACGCCACGGTCAGCGGCGCCTCCACCAACGCGGTGAAACGCAGCCGGGACACCGGGGCACTCTCGCAGATGACGGCAGTATGGGCAGCGTGCGCATCACCGCCCGGGTCGACTACGCCGTCCGCGCCGTCCTGGAACTCGCCGCGGCGGCACCCGAGGCGCTGACCTGCGACCGCATCGCGACCGCGCAGGGCATCCCCAACCGCTTCCTCCAGGCGATCCTCGCCGACCTGCAGCACGCCCGCCTGGTCACCAGCCAGCGCGGCCGGGACGGCGGGTACCGGCTGGCCCTGCCCGCCTCGGAGATCTCCATCGCCCGGGTGATGCGGGTCGAGCTGGGGTTCCTGGCCGAGGTGCACGGTCAGCGGCCCGAGGAGGTCACCTACCCCGGCCACGCCGCCGGGCTGGCCGAGGTCTGGGTCGCCGCCCGCGAGGCCTACCGCCGAGTGCTGGAGGGGGTCACCGTCGCCGACGTCGTCGCCGGGACGCTGCCTCCGCACGCCGCCGAGCTGGTCGCCATCGACACCGCGTGGCGGTCGTTCAGCGAACCCACGCCCCGCTGAGCGGCGCCGGGCCCGCCCCCGCCGGGTGATCCCCGCACCCGACCGCGCGGGATGTGGGAGGATCGCCGGCATGACGGACCGCGGCAGCCTCCTGGTCGCGCGCCTGCACATCGACCTGGCGCTCGTCTCCAGCGCCGCCTGTCGCGCCCTGCGCTGACCCAGGTCCCCCGCGCAGCTGTCCCGCTGCGTCCCGAACCAGCAGCGCCCCACCCCGGCCGACTGCCGGGCCGTCGGCGAGCGCAGGAAGAAGTACGCCACGTGAGCACCCCCACCCGCACCAGCAACCGGCCCCAGCGGGGTCAGGGCCAGTGGGCGCTGGGCTACCGCGAGCCGCTCAACCCCAACGAGCGGATGAAGAAGGACTCCGACGGCCTCGAGGTGCGCCAGCGGATCCTGGACATCTACTCGAAAACCGGCTTCGAGGGCATCGACCCCGGCGACCTCCGCGGCCGGATGCGCTGGATGGGTCTCTACACCCAGCGCGCCCAGGGCATCCCCGGCGGCAAGACCGCCGTGCTGGAGCCCGAGGAGCTCGAGGACTCCTACTTCATGATGCGGGCCCGCATCGACGGCGGGCAGCTGACCAGCGACGCGCTCCGCGTGCTCGGCGGCATCAGCACCGAGTTCGGCCGGGACGTCGCCGACGTCACCGACCGGCAGAACGTCCAGTACCACTGGATCCGCATCGAGGACGTGCCCGAGATCTGGCGCCGGCTGGAGTCGGTGGGCCTCTCCACGATGGAGGCCTGCGGCGACGTGCCGCGCGTGATGCTCGGCTGCCCGCTCGCCGGGATCCTCGAGGACGAGGTGGTCGACGCCACCGACGTCATCGCCGAGACCGTCGCCAAGTACGTCGGCAGCCCGGAGTTCAGCAACCTGCCGCGCAAGTGGAAGACGTCGATGTCGGGCTGCGTCGACCACTGCACCGAGCCCGAGATCGACGACGTCTCGTTCGTCGGGGTCGTCAACGAGGCGGGCGAGGCCGGTTACGACCTGTGGGTCGGCGGCGGGCTGTCCACCAACCCGATGTTCGCCCAGCGGATCGGGGTCTTCGTCCGGCCCGACCAGGTGACCGACGTCTGGGCCGCCTGCACCGCCGTCTTCCGCGACTACGGCTACCGCCGGCAGCGCAACCGCGCCCGCATCAAGTTCCTCATGGCCGACTGGGGCCCGGAGAAGTTCCGCCAGGTGCTGGAGGACGAGTACCTGAAGGAGCCGCTGCCCGACGGCCCGGCCCCCGCCCCGGCCAAGCACGACCAGCGCGACCACGTCGGTGTCAGCCGGCAGAAGGACGGCCGCAACGCCGTGGGCTTCGCGCTGCGCACCGGCCGGATCAGCGGCACGCTGCTCACCACGATCGCCGACCTCGCCGACGAGTACGGCCAGGGCCGCATCCGGACGACGACGCAGCAGAAGCTGGTCATCCTCGACGTCCCGGACGAGAAGGTCGAGGCGCTGGTCGACGCGCTGGCCGAGCACGACCTGCAGGTGCGGCCCAGCGCCTTCCGCCGCGGGACGATGGCCTGCACCGGGCTGGAGTTCTGCAAGCTGGCGATCGTCGAGACCAAGCACTTCGCGCAGGAGGTCTACGCCGAGCTCGAGCGCCGGCTGCCCGACTTCGACACCCCGATCGGGATCAACATCAACGGCTGCCCGAACAGCTGCGCCCGCTTCCAGACCGCCGACATCGGCTTCAAGGGCTCGATGGTGCGCGACGACGCCGGCGAGATGGTCGAGGGCTTCCAGGTGCACCTGGGCGGGCACCTGGGCGTGGAGCGCACCTTCGGCCGCAAGTTCCGCGGCCACAAGGTCACCAAGGGCGAGACCGCCGACTACTGCGAGCGCGTGCTCCGCGGCTTCCTCGAGCGCCGGACGCCGGGTGAGTCCTTCGCCCACTACGTCGCCCGAGCCGAGGAGGAGTGGCTGCTGTGAGCGAGGAGTCGACGTCGGGAAGGACCCGCCAGCTGCCGGTGTTCCACTGCCCGTACTGCGGCGACGAGGAGCTCACGCCGTACGAGGACGGGTGGCGCTGCGGCGCGTGCCTGCGGGCCTTCTCGGTCCGCCTGATCGCCACGGGGGTGCAGGGATGACCATCGCGCTGCGTCCCACGCCGCTGCTGGCCCAGGCCGCCGACGCCTGGTTCGACGGCATCGCCGACCCGGTTGAGCAGGCGCTCGCCGTGCTCACCTGGGCCGGCGACACCTTCGGCGACGAGTTCGCGATCACCTCGTCCATGGCCGACGGGCTGCTCGCGCACCTGGCCTCCCGGGCGATCCCCGGCGTGCACGTCGTCTTCCTGGACACCGGCTACCACTTCGCCGAGACGATCGGCACCCGCGAGTGGATCTCCTCGGTGCTGCCCATCACGCTCGTGAACGTCGAGCCCGAGCAGACCGTGGCCCAGCAGGACCTCGAGTTCGGCCCCGCGCTGCACGACCGCGACCCCGACCTGTGCTGCTCGCTGCGCAAGGTGCAGCCGCTGGCCCGGACCCTCTCCGGCTACGTCGCCTGGGGGTCGGGGGTGCGGCGGGACGAGTCGCCGACCCGCGCCGGCACGAAGATCGTCGACTGGGACGCCAAGCGCGAGATGGTCAAGATCAACCCCATCGCCGCCTGGACGCAGGACGACGTCGACCGGTACATCGCCGAGCACGCCATCCCGGTGAACCCGCTGTTCGAGATCGGCTACGGCTCGATCGGCTGCTCCCCCTGCACCCGGCCGGTCGCCCCGGGCGAGGACCCGCGCGCCGGACGCTGGGCGGGCTCCACCAAGACGGAGTGCGGCCTCCACACCTGACGGACCCCCGTCCCCCTCACGCCTCGCAAGCTCGGCGCGAGCCACCGGAGGGGGCGTTCCAGCACGTCACCAGCCGTTCGAGTGCGTCACCATGGGGGCATGCCTCGCCCGCCGCGGTTGCCCGATGACGAACTCGCCGCTGCGCTGGCCTCGCTGCCGCGGTGGAGCGGCGACGGCGACGGCCTGCGCCGGACCGTCGAGCTGCCCAGCTTCCGCGACGCCGTCGCCGCCATCGTGGCGATCGCCGACGTGGCCGAGGAGATGGACCACCACCCCGACGTCGACCTGCGCTGGCGGACGCTGCACCTGACCCTGGTCAGCCACTCCGCGGGCGGGGTGAGCGAACTGGACCTCGAGCTCGCCCGCCGGATCGACGCGCTGCTCCCCTGACCGGCGCCGGCCCCCGCACCGTGCGGTGCGGGGGCCGGTGCGGCCCCCTCCCGGCCCCGCCCCGAGCGTGCGAGGGGTGGGGTGGAGGGAGCCCGTCCTCAGCTGCCGACGCGCCCGCCGTCGGTGCGGTAGACGACGGCGACGCTGGGCCGCGGGAAGGGCCGGTACGCCTGGAAGTCCGGCCACCGGCTCGAGGGGTTCTCCACCGTGGACCCCGTGGTCTCCCCCGGGTGCTGGACGGCGACGAACACCGACCGGGCGTCCCGGGTGATCAGCGGCCCGCTGCACTCGGCACCCAGCGGCACGGTGAGGAACGCCTTCAGGTGCCCGCGCTCGGGTCCCGCCGTCGGCACCGCGAACAGCCCGTCGTTGGTCCCGCCGAGGGTGCCGACGGCCTGGTTGCGGACCGACAGCACGTTGCCGTCCGTGGAGATCCACAGGTTGCCGGCGGGGTCGAACTCCAGGTTGTCCGGGCAGGAGATGGCGCTGACCTTCGACCGGTCGTACCCGGCGAAGTACGTGCCCGGGTACTGCGGGTCGCCGCAGACCAGGAAGATCCGCCAGGTGAAGGAGGTCCCGCCGGCCGACCCGGTCTCCTCCCACTCGATCACGTGCCCGTTCCGGTTGCCCGGCTGCTGCTCGAAGGTGGCCGGTGTGCCGGCCTCCTCGTCGGCGGGCTCGAACGCGTAGGAGCGGGTGAGCGGGTTGGCCTCGTCGGCGCCCGGCCGGCCGTTCACGCCGGTGCGGGCGGAGTTGTTGGTGAGCGCCGCGTAGACCCGCCCGTTGACGGGGTTGACCTGGATGTCCTCCGGCCGGTCCATCCTGGTCGGCACCAGCGCCGGGTCGACGACGACCGGGTTGGCCGGGTCGGGGAAGTCGCCGTTGCCGTCGAGCTGCTTGCCGAGGCGGTCGGCGGCCAGGCGGGTGAAGGTGAGCACCCAGGCGACGTCCTTGCCGGGGATCATCGACCGGCCGTCCTCCACCAGCGGGATCCACTCGCCGTAGCCGTCGAACTCGCCGTCCGCGGGCAGCGCGCCGCTGCCGTCGATCTCCGCTGCCGGGGAGTCGCCGACGAAGCGGGCGACGTACAGGTCGCCGTCCTCGAGCAGCGTCAGGTTGTGCGCCCGCGACGCGCTGTCGGTGCCGGGCCGGTAGGTCTTCCGCGAGACGAACTTGTAGATGTAGTCGAACCGCTCGTCGTCCCCGGAGTAGGCGACCACGCGGCCGTCCTCGGCGATCTGCACGTTGGCGCCCTCGTGCTTGAACCGGCCGAGCGCGGTGCGCTTCTTCGGCGTCGATGCCGGGTCGTAGGGGTCCACCTCGACGACCCAGCCGAAGCGGTTCACCTCGTTGGGCTCGCGGGCCAGGTCGAAGCGGGCGTCGACCTCGTCCCAGCGCCGGCCGGCCGGGCGCGTGGTCGAGACGCCGTAGCGCGCCAGCCGGGGCTCCTTGGCGCTCTCGGTGATCGGCGTCGTCGTCCCGAAGTACTGGTTGAAGTTCTCCTCGCCGTGCAGCGTGGTGCCCCACGGGGTCATGCCGCCGGCGCAGTTGTTCAGCGTGCCGAGGACGGTGCGTCCCTGCGGGTCCGCGCTGGTGCGCAGGTACGGGGAGCCGGCCGCGGGGCCGGTGAGCTCCATCGGTGTGTCCGCGGTGATCCGGCGGTTGCGCCGGCCGTTGCGGACCGGGCGCCACTCGCCGGTCCTCCCGTGCCGCTGCACCTCCACGACGGAGATGCCGTGGGCCATCATGGCGATCCGCTTCTGCTCCGGCGTGGTCGGCGCGGACTCGCTCGCCACCCCGGCGAACATCAGCTGCTCGTTGGTGTACTCGTGGTTGACCACGAGCAGCGCCTGGCGGTCGCGGTCGTCCAGCGGCAGGAAGCCGATGTAGTCGCAGTTGTAGCCGAACTGCATGGCCTGCGCCTCGGGGGTCTGCCGGTCGATGCGGAACGGCGGCGCGCCCGGCAGCACCGGGTCGCCCCACCGCATGACGACGGAGTAGCGGTACCCGCTCGCCGTGACCAGCTCGTCGAGGAAGTTCTGCTCGACCGGCTGGAACGTCAGGTCGCCCCCCGGGGCAGGGGTCACGCCGCCACCTGTCGGCACCGGCTGCTGCTCCCGGGCGGCCGCGGAGGCGACCGGTCCGGCGGCGACGAGCAGCGCGCCCGCCCCGGCCGCCTTCAGAATGCTGCGGCGGCTGAAGGCGGTCTCGACGACCTCGGCGAACGTCGGGTTGTCGGTCTGGTTCGGAACGGCGGTGTCGCAGGCGTTGCCGCACTTGTAGTAGCAGGTGGCGTGGCTGCGGCTGCCGTGGCGGATGCCGGAGAACAGCGGCAGGAGCGCGCGCTTGCGCGGCTCGAGGATGTCGGTCATCGGTCCCTCTGGTCGCGGGGCTGTGGGGGCCTTCGCACCCAAACGGGCCGTGACGACGCAGCGGTGGCAACCGGGTGAACGGCCGGCGAGCAGTCGGCCACCGATCGCGGTCAGCCGGTGACGGGCAGCACCAGCAGCGCCAGGAGGCGGTCGGCCTCGGCATCGGGATCGGCGGTCAGCCCGGTGTGCACGGGACCCGGCTGGACCACGGTGCTCCGCGGCGCGGTGAGCCAGCGGAACCGGGACCCGAGGGCCTCGCGCCCGGCGGCGCCGGCCACCGGGGCGGCCGAGCAGACGTCCGCGGCCGCCTGCAGCGCGCGGCCGATCGCCGCGGGGTCGGCCGTCGGGTCCAGCGCGCGGAGCCGGTCGGCGTCCAGGTGCAGCCGCGACCCGAGGTAGTCGCGCTGCCGGCAGTAGACGATGACGCCGGCGTTGAGCAGCTCACCGCGATCGACGCGCGGCACCACCCGCAGCACCGCGTACTCGAAGGTGTCCATCACCGCTGGCTGACCCCCTCGGGCGGCGGGGGTCCGAGCCACGCGGGCCGGTTCTCCCCGCGCGGGGCGCGCCGGCGGCCCGCTCCCCCGGCGGCGGCCGCGGCGACCAGCCCGGGCAGCCACGCGGGGCGCGCCGCGAGCCGGGCCAGCAGCTGCCCGGCGTACCGGGCCCGGGCCTCGTCGGGCGACGGACCGGCCGCGGGGTCGTCGAGCCACTCGTCGGGCACCTGGGCGAGCACCCGGCCCAGCAGCTCCCGGGTCACCCGGTGGGCCAGCGCCGCGTCGGCCGCCGTCACGTCGGGGCTGCACTCGACCAGGGCGTGCGCCGAGGCGTCGTAGGGGCGCTCGACGGCCGCCGCGGCCCCGGGCCAGTGGTGGTGGAAGGTGAGCGCCGCACCGTGGTCGATCAGCTGCAGCCGCCCGTGCCAGAACAGCATGTTGGGGTTGCGCCAGGAGCGGTCGACGTTGCCGATCAGCGCGTCGAACCACAGGACCCGGCCGGCGAGCTCCGGGTCGACCCCGTCGGCGCCGGCCTCGAAGTCCAGCGCGCCGGGCAGGTAGTCCAGTCCCAGGTTCCGCCCGGCCGAGCGCTGCAGGAGCTCCTGCACCTCGTGGTCGGGCTCGCCCACGGCCAGCTCGGGCACGACGTCGACGGTGACCAGCGCGGGGACCGGCAGCCCCAGGGCCCGGGCGAGCTCGGCGCAGACCACCTCGGCCACCAGGACCTTCACGCCCTGGCCGGCCGCCCGCCACTTGACGACGTAGGTGCCCAGGTCGTCGGCCTCCATGAGCCCGGGCAGCGACCCACCCTCGCGCAGCGGGGTGACGTAGCGGGTGGCGGTGACCGAGGGCAGCACAGTGACGGCCAACCTACGCCCGCCCTCGCGGCCGGGGCGGCTGCGCCACCCGTCGGGGGGACCCGCCGTCCGAGGAGCCGGGCGCCGAGGTCCCGGGCGCCCTCGCCGAGCTGCACCGGCGGCTGGCCGCTTCCCACGTGGTCTGACTGTGAGGGTGGCCGGAGACTGGCCACGTGGGACTGCTGCGCGCGCTCGACCCGGTCGCGCTCGCCGGTGCGCCGCTGACCTACGCCGAGGTCGGCGCGACGGCGGACGCGGAGTTGCCCGCCGGGTACCGGGTCGCCGAGCACTCGGTGGTGGTGGGCACCGGCCGCGCCGCGTTCGAGCGCGCCGCGGAGGCGGTCCTGGGCTGGCGGGCGCAGCGTGCCGCGGGGCTGCGGGTCCGGGCGACGGGACCGGCCGGCACCCCGGGCACGGTCGTCGTCCTCACCGCGGGGCTGCCCCGGTTCGGCTACGACATCCCCTGCCGGGTGGTCTGGGCCAGCACCGGGGGCGACGAGCGGGGCTTCGCCTACGGCACCCTCCCGGGCCACCCGGAGAGCGGCGAGGAGCGTTTCGCGGTCCGGCTGACGGCGTCGGGCGACGTCGTCTTCACCCTGCGGGTGTTCTTCCGGCTCGCGTCACCGGCCGCGCGGCTGGCCGGCCCGCTCTCGCTGGCCCTCCAGCGGCTGGCCACCGCCCGCTACACGGCGGCGGTGCGCCGGGCCGCCGGCTGCAGCTAGATGTACTGATCGGGCAGGTTGGTGCACTGCCTCCGCTGAAGGCGGATCTTGATGTGAGGAGGGACCTCCGGGTTGGTTGTGGGAGCCGCCAAGCACCCAC
>NZ_SSXB01000074.1:0-21199 GCF_021698995.1 Blastococcus sp. KM273129
CACCGATCTGCAGCTCGACCCGACCCGGGACTACCAACGCCAAGCCCCAACGTGAACGATGTCGCGGGACACCTGTGAACGGTGTCCCGCGACATCGCAGGTGTGGAGACGAGGGGAATCGAACCCCTAACCCCCGCCTTGCAAAGGCGGTGCTCTGCCAATTGAGCTACGTCCCCGGGTGGCCCTGCGCGGGCCGGTGGATCAGCGGGTGGGCGTGCTGACGGCGCCCGGGCCGCTCGTGGCCTCGCGCCAGAGATCGGCCTCGGTCCGGTCGGTGGACCGCTTCCGGACGGCGACGAGTGCACCGGCTGCGGCGGCGACGAGCGCCAGCTTCTTCAGCACGCGGAGAACCTCCTCGGGCGCTTCGCTCGCCGCGGAGGCGACGTGCGGGGGGACGCGGAACCGCGAGGCTCCGGTACACGGGTGGGCCTGGGAGGACTTGAACCTCCGGCCTCATCCTTATCAGGGATGCGCTCTAACCGCCTGAGCTACAGGCCCGTGGACCTCGAACAGCATACGTGACCCCCGCACGACGCCTGCAGGGGGTCCGACACCCTCGGCGAGGTCGCCCCGAGTGGGGCCCGGAGGGTCCCGGGATGGCACGACGGCCACGCTCCGCCCCGCGGGGGACGGCACGTGGCCGCGGTGTCGGGCCGAGTGGGGCCCGGAGAGTCCCGGGATGGCACGACGGCCACGCTCCGCCCCGCGGGGGACGGCACGTGGCCGCGGTGTCGTCCGGAGGACGACGAAGTGCTCAGTCCCGCTCGGAGAGGGTGACCTCGAGCCCGCCGACGAGGTCGGAGCACAAGTTGTAGATGAAGGTGCCGACGGTGCACAGCGCGGTGAGCAGGACGACGTTGATCGCCCCGATGACCGCCGCGCCCCAGAAGACCACGCCCAGCGTCACGACGTCGCCGGTGGACTCCGAACCCGAGGCGCTGCCGATCTGCCCGAACAGGTCGTTCACGGCCTCGAAGACGCCCAGGCCGCCGAGGACCATGTACAGCAGGCCGACCGCCACCATCCAGATGAAGAACAGCGCGATCGACAGCATCAGGGAGATCTTCAGCGCCGACCAGGTGTCGATGTGGCGCACCTGCAGGCGGGCGCGGCGCGGTCCGCGGCCGGCCTTGCCCCGGCCGGTGCGGGCCCCGCCCACGGAGACGCCCCGCGGGGCGCCGTCGTCGTCGGAGCCGCCGGCCGCGGCGTCCGCGTCGGCCACCGGCGCCTGCTGCGCCGTCTCGTCCCCCGCCGCGCCCTGCTGCACCGGACCCTGCTGGGTGGCACCCTGCTGCGCCGGCGTGGCACCGGTCGACGGGTTGAGCGGCTGCGGGACGACCGGTGCCGCTCCCGTGCCGGGTGACTGCGCCCGCTGGCTGCCGGTGGCGGGGATGGACTGCGTGGGCGCCGGCGCCCCGTCCGCGGGGCTGCCCTCCGCCGCGCTCCCGTCCCCTGCCCGGGAGTCGGTGCGCACCGAACCGTGCGTCCGGTCGCTCATGCCAGTCTCCCGTTCCGCAGCGGCGACGCCGCTCCTCCAGTGCCGGGCTCCGCGGCGGTTTCTGGCCGCCGCGGAGCCGCAGTCGCTTGCGTGACTAGCTACTCACCCTAGGCGGCGGGCTCGTCGTTGTCCGTCGTACGCGCGATCGCCACGATCGTCACGTCCTCCGGCAAGTTCATGAGCTTGACGCCCATGGTGGCCCGGTCCTTGTTGTGCCGCACGCCGTTGACCGGCGTCCGGATGACACCGCCACCGGAGGTGATCGCGTACAGCTCGTCGCCGAGGGTCACCGACAGCGCCCCGACGAGCGCCCCCTTGCGGGCCTTCGGGTCGGCCGTGAGCACGCCCTTGCCGCCGCGACCCTGGTTCGGGTAGTTCTCGATCCCGGTGCGCTTGGCGAATCCGCGCTCGGTGGCGACCAGCACGTCGACGCCCTCCTGGACGACGATCATCGACAGCAGGCGGTCGTCCTCGGACAGCGAGATGCCGCGGACGCCCTCGGTGGCGCGCCCCATGGGCCGGAGTGCGGCGTCGTCGGCCTTGAACCGGATCGACATCGCCTTGCGGGTGACCAGCAGGAGGTCCTGCTCCGGGTCGATCAGCGAGGCGCCGACCAGCTCGTCGCCGTCGCGCAGGTTGATCGCGATGACGCCGCCCTGTCGGGGGGAGTCGAAGTCGGTCAGCCGGGTCTTCTTGACCTGCCCCTTGGCGGTGGCCAGCACCAGGTACGGGGCGACCGTGTAGTCCTTGATCTGCATGACCTGGGCGATCTTCTCGTCGCCCTGGAAGGCCAGGATGTTGGCGACGTGCGCGCCCCGGGCGGTGCGGTTGGCCTCCGGGAGCTCGTAGGCCTTGGCGCGGTAGACCCGGCCCTTGTTCGTGAAGAACAGGATCCAGTCGTGGGTGGACCCCACGAAGAAGTGGTCGACGATGTCGTCCTGCTTGAGCTGGGCGCCCATCACCCCCTTGCCGCCGCGGCGCTGCGACCGGTAGAGGTCGCTCTTGGTCCGCTTGGCGTAGCCGGTGCGGGTGATGGTGACGACGACCTCCTCCTCCGCGATGAGGTCCTCCATCGAGACGTCGCCCTCGTTGGGGACGAACTTCGTCCGGCGGTCGTCGCCGTACTTCTCGACGATCTCGGCGAGCTCGTCCTTGACGATCTGCCGCTGGCGCTCCGGCGAGGCGAGGATCGCCTGCAGGTCGGCGATGCGGGCCTCGATCTCGGCCAGCTCGTCCATGATCCGCTGGCGCTCGAGCGCGGCCAGCCGGCGCAGCTGGAGGTCGAGGATGGCGATGGCCTGGACCTCGTCGATGTCCAGGAGCTCCATCAGGCCGCCGCGCGCCTCCTCGGCCGAGGGGCTGCGCCGGATGAGGGCGATGACCTCGTCGAGCTGGTCGAGGGCCTTGGCGTAGCCGCGCAGGATGTGCGCGCGCTCCTCGGCCTTGCGCAGCCGGTACCGGGTGCGCCGCTGGATGACCTCGATCTGGTGGTTGACCCAGTTGCGCACCAGCTCGTCCAGGCGCAGCGTGCGCGGCACGCCGTCGACGATCGAGAGCATGTTGCAGCCGAAGGAGGTCTGCAGCTGCGTGTGCTTGTAGAGGTTGTTCAGGACGACCTTGGCGACCGCGTCACGGCGCAGCGTGATGACCAGCCGGCGGCCGACGCGGTCGGAGGACTCGTCGGCGATCTCGCTGATGCCCTGGAGCCGCCCCTCCTTGACCAGGTCGGCGATGTTCTCGGCCAGGTTGTCGGGGTTGACCTGGTAGGGCAGCTCGGTGACGACGAGCTGCACGCGACCGCGGGCGTCCTCCTCGACGGTGACGACGGCGCGCATGCGCACCGAGCCGCGGCCGGTGCGGTAGGCGTCCTCGATACCCTCGCGGCCGACGATGAGGCCGTGGGTCGGGAAGTCGGGGCCCTTGATCCGCTCCATGCAGGCGGTGAGCGCCTCCTCGGCCTCCGCCTCGGGGTGGTCCAGCATCCAGAAGACGGCCTCGGACACCTCGCGCAGGTTGTGCGGCGGCATGTTCGTGGCCATGCCGACCGCGATCCCGGCGGAGCCGTTGATCAGCAGGTTCGGGATGCGCGCGGGCAGGACGACCGGCTCCTGGGTGCGGCCGTCGTAGTTGCCCTGGAAGTCGACGGTCTCCTCGTCGATGCCGGCCAGCATCTCCATCGCCAGCGGCGTCAGGCGGCACTCGGTGTACCGCATGGCGGCCGCCGGGTCGTTGCCCGGGGAGCCGAAGTTGCCCTGGCCGTCGATGAGCGGGTAGCGCATCGACCACGGCTGGGCGAGGCGGACGAGGGCGTCGTAGATCGCCGAGTCGCCGTGCGGGTGGTAGTTGCCCATGACCTCGGCCACCGGGCGGGCGCACTTCACGTACCCGCGGTCGGGCCGGAAGCCCTGGTCGTACATCGCGAACAGGACGCGGCGGTGCACCGGCTTGAGGCCGTCACGGACCTCGGGCAGCGCGCGCCCGACGATCACGCTCATGGCGTAGTCGATGTAGCTGCGCTGCATCTCCTGCTGGAGGTCGACCGGCTCGACGCGGTCGCGGGGTGGGGTCTCCGTCACGGTTCAGGTCTCCACAGGTCGGTGCACAGGGGTGGACAAAAGGCCAAGTCGACGGCTATGGCCCGGCCCCGCCCTCCCTACCCCGAGCGTGCGAGGCGTGAGGAGGACGGGGTGGTGTCAGACGTCGAGGAAGCGGACGTCCCGGGCGTTGCGGGTGATGAAGCTGCGGCGGGCCTCGACGTCCTCACCCATCAGCACGCTGAAGATCTCGTCCGCCGCGGCCGCGTCCTCCAGGGTCACCTGGCGCAGGATGCGGGTCTCGGGGTTCATCGTGGTCTCCCAGAGCTCGCTGGCGTTCATCTCGCCGAGCCCCTTGAACCGCTGGATCATCTCGTCCTTGATCTTGCGGCCCGCATCGACGCCGGCCTTCACGACGGCGTCCCGCTCCCGGTCGCTGTAGGCGTACTCGTCGCCGACCTTGCCACCCCACTTGATCTTGTACAGCGGGGGCTTGGCCAGGTAGACGTACTGGCCCTCGACCAGCGGGCGCATGAAGCGGAACAGCAGGGTCAGCAGCAGGGTGCTGATGTGCTGGCCGTCGACGTCGGCGTCGGCCATCAGCACGATCTTGTGGTACCGGAGCTTCGAGATGTCGAACTCGTCGTGGATGCCGGTGCCGAACGCGGTGATCATCGACTGGACCTCGGCGTTCTTGAGGACCCGGTCGATGCGCGCCTTCTCGACGTTGATGATCTTGCCGCGGATGGGCAGGATCGCCTGGAACATCGAGTCGCGGCCGGACTTCGCCGAACCGCCGGCGGAGTCACCCTCGACGATGTAGATCTCCGAGGCCCGCGGGTCGGTGGAGCGGCAGTCGGCCAGCTTGCCCGGCAGCGAGTTGTTGCTCAGCAGGCTCTTGCGGGCCAGCTTGCGGGCGTCCTGCGCGGCGCGCCGGGCGCGGGCGGCCGAGGCGGCCTTGGTGATGATCGTCTTGGCCTCGGCGGGGTTGGACTCGAACCAGTGCCCGATCTGCTCGTTGCAGATCTTCTGGACGAAGCCCTTGACCTCGGTGTTGCCGAGCTTGGTCTTGGTCTGGCCCTCGAACTGCGGGTCGCCGATCTTGACCGAGACGATCGCGGCGAGGCCCTCCCGGATGTCGTCGCCGGTGAGCTTCTCGTCCTTCTCCTTGAGCAGCTTCTTCTCGACGGCGTACCGGTTGACGATCGAGGTGAGCGCCGCGCGGAAGCCCTCCTCGTGCGTGCCGCCCTCGTGGGTGTTGATGACGTTGGCGAAGGTGTGCACCGACTCGGAGTAGGCGTCGGACCACTGCATCGCGATGTCCACGGACATGGCCATATCGTTCTTGCCGGTGCCCTCGGCGGAGAAGCCGATGACCGACTTGTGGATCGGCGTCCGGCGCCGGTTGATGTGGCCGACGAAGTCGACGAGGCCGCCGTCGTACCGGTACGTGACCTCCGTCGGCTCGAACGCCTCGTCCTCGGCCTCGGCCGGGGTGGCCGCCTCGGCCAGCGACTCCTCGCCGACACCCGTCTCCGCCTTGGCGTGACCCGGGCGCTCGTCGCGCAGGACGATGGTCAGCCCGGCGTTCAGGAAGGCCATCTCCTGCAGCCGGCGGTTGATCGTGTCGAACGAGTAGGTCGTCGTCTCGAAGATGCCGCCGTCGGCCCAGAAGGTGATCTGGCTGCCGCGCTTGTCGGTCGGCCCGACCTCCACGAGCGGGCCCGGCTTGGCCTCGGTGTACTCCTGGTGCCACTCCTTGCCGCGGGTCCAGACCCGGACGTCGAGCCTGGTCGAGAGGGCGTTGACGACGGTGACGCCGACGCCGTGCAGACCACCGGAGACGCCGTAGCTCTTGCCGTCGAACTTCCCGCCCGCGTGCAGGACGGTCATGATGACCTCGACCGTCGGCCGCTTCTCGACGGGGTGCATGTCCACCGGGATGCCGCGGCCGTTGTCCTCCACCCGGACGCCGCCGTCGGCGAGCAGGGTGACCTTCACGGTGTCGCAGTAGCCGGCCAGCGCCTCGTCGACGGCGTTGTCCACGACCTCCCACACCATGTGGTGCAGACCGCGCTCACCGGTGGAGCCGATGTACATACCGGGGCGCTTCCGCACCGCCTCGAGGCCCTCGAGGACGGTGATGGAACTGCCGGAGTAGGTGTTGTCGACCTGGGGTGCTGCGACCACGTGGGGCCTTCCTCTCGAGCAACCGGCGCGCCGGGGCCCCGAGCACGCACGGGGAGCCGGAACGGCGCAGGAGGGCGCTCAGCCGGTTGCTGACGGTTTTCGTCTCCCACGATACCGCGAGGTACGACAGGAACCGTGCCGTGCACGCCCTGACGTCGTGTCTGCGCCGCTCCCGCGGTTCTCTCCACCATCCTGCTTGGCCCCCGCTCCGACACGCCGTCAAAGGCGGCGCTAGCCGGTCGGGTGCCGGGCGGGGCCACCACCGGTCGGTCGCGTTCCACGTGGAACACAGGCCTCAGGGGGGTCCCGTCGCGTGCCGAGGCCGTCGTCGCCCGCACCGCGCGGCGTCCTCCCGCACCGTCCACCGCGAGGGAGGACGCGCCGCGACCAGGGACCCTGGTCGCGGCCGGAGTCCGATCAGACCAGGAGCTGGGCGGCCGCGAGCTCGCGGTACAGGGGGCTGCTGCCGACCAGCTCGTCGTGGGTCCCCCGGGCGACCACCCGGCCCTCGTCGAGCACCACGATCTGGTCGCTGTCGAGCACCGTGGACAGCCGGTGGGCGACGACCAGCAGCGACCGCCCGCTCGACGCCGCCGCCAGGGTGCTGCGCAGCAGGTTCTCGTTGCGCGCGTCCAGGCTGGCGGTCGGCTCGTCAAGCAGCAGCAGCTCCGGGCGGGCCAGCAGCGATCGCGCGATGGCCAGCCGCTGCCGCTCGCCCCCGGACAGCAGCACGCCCTCGTCACCGACCAGCACGTCGAGCCCGCGCGGCGAGCGCCGGACGACGTCGGTGAGGCCGACGTCGGCGAGGACCGCCCACAGGTCCGGGTCGGTCGCGTCCGGCCGGGTCAGCAGCAGGTTGTCCCGCACGCTGCCCGCGAGCACGGGGGCCTCCTGCTCGACGTAGCCCAGCCGCGCGCGGAGGGCCGCCCGGGGGAGCTCCCGGACGTCGGTGCCCGCCCACCGGATGGTCCCGCCGGCGTGCGGGTAGAAGCCCTCGACCAGCGCCAGGACCGTCGACTTGCCCGCCCCCGAGGGGCCGACGAGCGCCACCCGGCTGCCGACGGGGACCTGCAGGGACACCCCGTGCAGCACCGGCGTCCCGTCCGGGTAGGCGAACGAGACGTCGTCCAGCTCGAGCAGCGGCGCGCCCGCCACCGGCCCGGCCGGTCGTGACCCGGCCCGCTGCGGACGCTCGTCCTGCTCCGGCGGGAGGGCCAGCACCTCCTGGATGCGGGCGAGCGCCCCCAGGCCGGTCTGCAGCTGGGTCCAGGCGGCGATCGCCTGTCCCAGCGGCATGACCAGCAGGAACAGGTAGAGGATGAACGCCACGAGCGACGCCACGGTGATCGACCCGCTGGCCACCCGGTAGCCACCGACGCCGAGCACGGCCAGGAAGGCGCCCTGGACGGCGATCGACCCGGCCGGCGAGATTAGCGCCTCCAGCCGGGCCAACTGGACCCCGGCCGCGTACGCGCGCCGGGCACTGCCGCCGACCGCCGCGATCTCCCGCCCCGTCGCCCCGCTGGCCCGGATGGTGCGCACCGCCGACAGCGCCCGTTCGACCGCCGCCGTCATCGCGCCCACCTCCTCCTGCGCCCGCTGGGACAGCCGGCGCACGCCGCGGGAGGCCAGGACGGCGGTGACCGCCCCGACCGCCACGGCCAGCACGGTGACCAGCAGCAGCCAGACGTCGACGACGGCCATCGCCACCAGCGCGCCGGCCCCGACCACCACCGATCCGGCGACGTCGACCACCCCGGAGGTGACCGTAGCGCGCAGCAGCGTGGTGTCCGAGCCGACCCGGGACATCAGGTCACCGGTGCGCCGTCGGTCGTACTCGGCCACCGGCAGCCGGAGCAGCCGGTCGACCAGGGTCAGCCGGGTGGTGAGCACGAACCCCTCGGCGGTGCTCTGCAGCACGAACCCCTGCAGCGCGCCCAGGGCCGAGGCCACCAGCAGGACGACCACCAGCAGGGCGACCGCGGGCAGCAGCGGCTCACCGGCCCCCACCACGTCGATGACCCGGGCCACCAGGGCCGGCTGGGCGAGCGCGGCGGCCGCACCGACCAGCGACAGCCCCGCGGCGAGCAGCAGCCGGCGGCGGTGCGGCCGCAGCAGGGGGAGCAGGTCGCGCAGCCGCGCGGCCGGGGGCGGCTCGGTGCCCCCGGCCGCGCCGGCGCCGTCCGCCGAGGAGGGTGCGCTCACGGGTGCGGGCGCCCTCAGTACCCCGAGGTGAGGGCGGCGGTGATCGCCGTCAGCAGGCGGGCGTGGTGCTCGAGCAGCTGCGGGCGGTGCCCGTCGGGCCGGATCGCCGCTATGTGGTCGCCCGCGCCCGACCAGAACTCGTCACCGTCGTCGCTGCCCAGCAGCAGGGCGTGCACGGCCGGGTCCTGCGCGAGCCGGCGCAGCCGCGGGTCGTCCTCCGCCGCCAGCAGCAGCCAGCGGGCGTCGAAGGCCTGGTCCCCGCTGGGCATCGGCACCAGGCCACCGGTCCGGTGCCGCCAGAAGCGCGCCGGGCTCAGCCGGAAACCCGGCACGCTGCCCAGCATGGGGACGGCGGTGATCGCGTACTCCGGCACCAGGTAGCGCCCCGACGCGTAGACCACGTCGAACGCCACCAGCTCCAGGGTCCCCACCCGGCCGCGCAGGACGTTCCCGGCCCGGTGGTCCTTGGTGGCCCGCACCGGGGCGCTCGCGATCAGGTCGGCCAGGGGCGCGTCCTGCGGAGCGGTGCCGTCGGACACCGTCCAGCCCTGCTGCAGCGCCCACCCCTGGGCGCCCACGAGGTCGCCCTCGTAGCGGAACACCTGCTCCACCGCACCCGGCTTGCGGCGGCGACGGCCGAACAGGCCGCGCGGAGCCGGCTGCTCCGGGGGCGGGAAGCCCTGCGGGGGGTGTTGCTCCTGCGGGTGCTGCTGCGGCGGGTACGGCGCCTGCTCCGAGGGAGGCACCTGCGGCGGCGGGTACTGCGCGGGCGGGGCGTCGTCGCGAGGGGCCGGTCGGTCGGGCTCCGCGGCGGGCAGGTCCCAGCCCGGGGGCTGCCAGGGCTGGTTCGCCGGCGGCTCGTCACGGGGCGTCTTCCGCCGGTCGGCGACGTTGGGGCGGTCCTCGTCGTCGCCGGACCCACCGCCACCGAGGTGCGGCGGCTCCTGCCAGCCGCGGCCGTCGCCGTCGTCGAAGCCGTCCCGGTCACGGTCGCGGGGGGTGCTCATGCCTGCATCGTCCTCCCCGGCGCCGGCCCGCCGGGCGGGCGCCTCATCCGTACGTGTCGCGCGGTCCCCGCCCGCGCACCGAGCGCGGACCCTTCTTCCAGCTGGGAGCCGTCGGTCCGACAACGCGCAACCTCGTCACGACGTCCCCGCCGACCTGCGCCCGCAGCTTCCCGAGGATCGACGGGGCCAGCAGGCGGAGCTGCGTCGCCCAGGCCGTGGACTCGGCCACGACCAGCAGTTCCCCCTCGGTGAGGGTCTGCGGCCGGCAGTGCGACGCGATGTCCGGGCCGACGATCGCGTCCCAGCGGCCGAAGACCGAGCCGACCTTCGTGCGGGCCGACCAGTCCTGCTGGTTCACCAGGGCGTCGACGAGGTTGCCCAGCGGCTGCGGGTCGTCGGCGCCCGGGCGGGGGCCGGTCCAGGTTCGGCGCGGCCCCGCGATCCGGCGCCGGGTGGGCTGCGGCCGGGACGCCGACGCGGCGCGGGCCGCCTCGAGCGCGGCGCGCGCGACGTCGCTGGGTCGTGCCGGCCGGTCGTCGCTCACGGCATGCCTCCCTCGCCCACCGGGACCGCATCCTTCACCACGAGCGCCATGCCGCCACCCACCTCGACGCGGGTCCCCCGGAGCTCGGCCGGCACGTCGTCGACCACGGCCGCGGTGATCAGCGTCTGCTCGGCCGACCGGGCGACGGCGGCCAGCGCGGCCCGCCGCTCGGCGTCCAGGGTGGCGAAGACGTCGTCCAGCACCAGGATCGGGTCCTCGCCCTCGCTGCGCAGCAGCGCGAAGGTCGCCAGCTTCAGGGCAAGTGCCAGCGACCACGACTCGCCGTGGCTGGCGAAACCCTTCGCGGGGGCCGGACCCAGGTGGATCACCAGGTCGTCGCGGTGCGGGCCGACCAGCGTCATGCCGCGGTCGAGCTCGTCGCCCCGGCGTTCGGCGATGCGGGCGCGCATCGACTCGGCCAGCTCCTCCACCGAGGGCAGCGCGGTGCCGGGCACCAGCGCCGCGCCCTCACCGGCCAGCGGCACCGTCGAGCTGTAGCCGAGCCCGGCCGCGGCGGCACCCGCCCCGGCGACGCCGGCGTAGGAGTCGGCGACGTGCGGCGCGAGGTCGGCGACCAGCCGCAGGCGGGCGGCGAGGACCTGCGCGCCGAGGTCGGTGAGGTGGCCGTCCCAGACGTCGAGAGTCTCCACCGCCTTGCCACGGGCCAGCCGGGCGGTCTTCAGCAGGGCGTTGCGCTGCTTGAGCACGCGGTCGTAGTCGCTGCGCACCCCCGCCAGCCGGGGGGTCCGGGTGGCCAGCAGCTCGTCGAGGAACCGACGCCGCTCGGTCGGGTCGCCACGGACGAGCGAGAGGTCCTCCGGGGCGAAGAGCACCGTGCGGACCAGCCCGAGGAGCTCGCGCGGCCGCGGCAGCGCCGCCCGGTTCACCCGCACCCGGTTCGCCCTGCCGGGGTTGATCTCGATCTCGACCAGCAGCTCGCGGTCACCGCGGCGCAGGGCGGCCCGCACCACCGCCTGCCCCGCCCCGTGCCGGACCAGCGGCGCGTCGGCCGACACCCGGTGGCTGCTCATGGTCGAGAGGTAGCCGACCGCCTCGACGAGGTTGGTCTTGCCCTCCCCGTTGCGGCCGACGAACACCGTCGGCCCCGGGCCGAGGGCCAGGTCCACCCGTTCCCAGCTGCGGAAGTCCCCGACCTGCAGGTGCCTCAGGTACATCTCAGCCTTTCAGGCGACGGCCTGGAACGGCCCCCTTCAGGGACCCGCGCCGAGCGGAGCGAGGCGTGGGGGGAAGGGGGGTCCTTTCTCAGGCGGGCCGCTCGGCCTCCTGCGCCTGGACGGCGCGGACCGCGTGACCACCGAACTGGTTGCGCAGCGCGGCGACGGCCTTCATCGTCGGCGAGTCGTCCTGGCGCGAGGAGAAGCGGGCGAACAACGACGCCGCGATCGTCGGCATGGGGACGGCATTCTCGATCGCCTGCTCCACCGTCCAGCGGCCCTCGCCCGAATCCTCCGCGTAGCCGGAGATGCGCTCCAGCGCGGGGTCCTCCTGGAGCGCCCGGACCAGCAGGTCCAGCAGCCAGGAGCGGATGACGGTGCCCTGCGTCCAGGAGGCGATGACGCCGGGGACGTCCTCGATGAGGTCGACCGCGGCGAGCAGCTCGTACCCCTCGCCGTAGGCCTGCATGAGGGCGTACTCGATGCCGTTGTGGACCATCTTGCTGAAGTGGCCGGCGCCCACGGGGCCGGCGTGCACGTAGCCCGCGCCCGGGATCTCCTGCCCGGACTCGTCCACCGGGGCCGGCGGCTTGAGGGCGTCGAAGATCGGCTGGGCCTTGGCGACGTCCTCCTTCGTGCCACCGACCATGAGCGCGTAGCCGTTCTCCAGGCCCCAGACGCCCCCGGAGACGCCGCAGTCGATGTAGCCGATGCCCTTCTCGCGGCACATGACGTCGTGCACCTGGTCGTCGGTGTACTTGGAGTTGCCGCCGTCGATGATCACGTCACCGGGGGAGAGGAGACCGGCCAGCTCCTTGACGGTCGCGCGCGTCGGCTCGCCCGAGGGCACCATCACCCACACGACGCGGGGCTCGGCGAGCGCCTCGACCAGTGCGGGCAGGCTCTCGACGTCCCGCTTCCCCGGTGACCGGTCGTAGCCCACGACCTCGTGACCGGCGCGGCGCAGCCGCTCGGCCATGTTGCCGCCCATCTTCCCCAGCCCGATCAGACCCAGCTGCACGACTCGCCCCTCTTCGACCTCGACTGCGTTCCCTGCCATCGTGCTCGCCCGGGCACGCTCCCGCCTGCCCGGGCGACGCCCGGCATCACCCGGGCAGCCGCACCGGCATGATCAGGTACCGGTAGCTGCCCGCGCGCTCGGCGGGCACCGGCGGCGCGTCCCCGTCGGCCGGCGGCTCGTCGACGCCGGAGAGCACGGCCGGCTTGAGCGGGCTGGTGAAGTCCATGCGGGCCCGCCCGGTGTGCACCGCGGCCAGGCCGTCGAGCAGGAACGTCGGGTTGAAGCCGATGGTCAGCGGCTCGCCGTCGAAGTCGACGTCGCAGCGCTCCTCAGCCTGCCCCTCGTCGTCGCTGCCCCCGGCGCGCAGCGTCACCTGACCGGGGCTGAACTCGCAGCGCAGCGGCGTCCCCCGCTCGGCGACCAGCGCCACGCGCTTGGCCGCGTCGGTGAACAGGCCGACCGGCAGCGTGGCGTTGGCGAACGACTCCGACGGCATGATCGCGCGGTACTTCACGAACTCGGCGTCCAGCAGCCGGGTGGTGGTCTGCCGGTCCTTGCCGGACAGACCGAGGATGCCCTCGCCCGAGCTGCCGGAGGACAGCGAGAGGGTGATCTCCGGCCCGCTGGTCAGCGTCTTGGCCGCCTCGGCCAGCGTGCGCGCCGGCACCAGCACGGCCGCGGACAGGCCGGAGGTCTGGGGGCGCCAGGCGAACTCGCGGACGGCGAGGCGGTAGCGGTCGGTGGCGGCCAGGGTGATCTGGTCGTCGTCGATCTCCAGGCGGACACCGGTGAGCATGGGGAGCGTGTCGTCCCGCCCCGCGGCGATGGCGACCTGCGCCACCGCCTCGCTGAAGACCTCGCTGTCGACGATGCCGGCCGCCGACGGCATGGCGGGCAGGGACGGGTAGTCCTCGACCGGCAGCGTGGGCAGGCTGAAGCGGGCGTTGCCGCAGGTGATCGCGAGGCGCGGGCCCTCGGCGGTGATCTCGACCGGGTGCGGCGGGAGCGCACGGGTGATCTCGGCCAGCAGCCGGCCCGGGACCAGCACCCGCCCGCTCTCGCTGGTCTGGACGTCGACCTCCGAGCGCGCCGAGACCTCGTAGTCGAAGCCGGAGACCGACAGCTGGTTCCCGTCGGCCTCGAGCAGGATGCCCGCCAGCACCGGGACCGACGGCCGCGGCGGCAGGCTGCGCGCCGTCCAGGCGACGGCGTCGGCGAGCACCTCACGTGCCACCCGGAACTTCATCTCTCGACCACCCATTGCTCGGTCCGCGCCCGTGCGCCGGCCGGGGAGGTGGCCGGTACGGGTGCGGAGCTCGTCGTCGTCCTGCCGCGGGGCGATGGCTCCGCTGCGGTGCTCATCGTGCCTGTTGCAGCCCTCCGTGGGGAAACCCCCGTCCCTCGATGGGCTGCTGGTGGTGCTGGGGGCGCTGGTGCCCGGGTTCGGGGAGCCGGGCACCCGACCCAGCGGAGCGTCCCCACCCGGACTGTGGTTCGAGAAATCTCCGGGATAACTCCTTCATCCTCGTCATCACTGGTGTGGAAGCTGGGGATCGGAGCCCTTTCCGCAGGTCAGCGATCGATCCGGGGTGTTGGCCGGTTGTGGGTGGTCACCGTCCCCCTGTTGTCGACACGTGGACAGATCGACGGTTGTGCACGGTGACCGCCGGTGGTCCACGTCCTGTCCCCCGCGTCTCCCCGGCTCGTCCCCAGGTGGTGTGCACCGGCTGCGCGGGGCCGGTGGGCACGGGTGCGGGCCGGGTCGTCCCTCAGGGCCATCCGCGCAGGTCAGCCGCGTGCAGACCGGATGCGGCGTGCTGCCGGGCGACCGACCCGCGGGGCCGGGTCGCGCGGCGGCGGAACGGTGTCGACCGGACTTTCCCCCAGCTGTGCACATCCCTGGGGACAACTTCTCGACGAGTCGACGCCGGCCACCGCCGTCACACGGGTCATCGTGCGCAGAACCAGCGGTTCCGCCATCCCCAGGGATCCACACAGGTGTGGACAATGACTTGTCGACCGCGTCGGGACGGTGGCCGGCAGGTGTCCGCACGGTGACTCCACCGGCTGCGCTGCGTCACCGCCGAAGGCCGCGGAGAGCCCCGCCGAGCGGCCCCGACCAGGGCACCGCCCCGAGCGTGCGAGGGGTGGGGAGGGCGCGGCCGCTCCTACTGCCGGGCGCGGCTCTTGATGCGGGCGGTCAGCTCGGTGACCTGCGTGTACGTCGCCCGCCGCTCGCTCATCAGGTTGGTGATCTTCTTGACGGCGTGCATGACCGTGGTGTGGTCCTTGCCGCCGAAGGACGCCCCGATGCGCGGCAGCGACAGCTCGGTGAGCTCCCGGCAGAGGTACATCGCGATCTGCCGCGCGTTGACCAGGGTGCGGCTGCGGTTGGTGCCCTGCAGCTCCTCCATCGTCACGGAGAAGTACTCCGCGGTGGCGGCCATGATGATCGCCGCGGTGATCTGCGGGCCCTGCTCGTCGCTGATCAGGTCCTTGAGCACCAGCTCGGCCAGCGGCAGGTCCACCTGCTGCTTGTTCAGCGACGCGAACGCCGTGACGCGGATCAGCGCGCCCTCCAGCTCGCGGATGTTGGTCTGCACCTTCGACGCGATGAACTCCAGCACCTGGTCGGGCACCTGCAGCCGCTCGCCCCACGCCTTCTTGCGGAGGATCGCGATGCGGGTCTCGAGGTCGGGCGCCTGGACGTCGGTGATCAGGCCCCACTCGAAGCGGGTGCGCAGCCGGTCCTCCAGCGTCGTCAGCTTCTTCGGCGGCCGGTCGGAGGTGATGACGATCTGCTTGCTGGCGTTGTGCAGGGTGTTGAAGGTGTGGAAGAACTCCTCCTGCGTCCGCTCGGCGCGCTCCAGGAACTGGATGTCGTCGATGAGCAGGAAGTCGATGTCCCGGTAGCGACGGCGGAAGTCCTCGGCCCGGCCGGAGTGCACCAGGTTGATGAACTCGTTGGTGAACTCCTCGGTGCTGACGTAGCGCACCTTGACGTTGGGGAACATGCGCGCGGCGTAGTGGCCGATCGCGTGCAGCAGGTGGGTCTTCCCCAGGCCGGACTCGCCGTAGATGAACAGCGGGTTGTACGCGCGGGCCGGCGCCTCGGCGACCGCGACCGCCGCGGCGTGGGCGAAGCGGTTGCTGTTGCCGATGACGAAACTGTCGAAGACGTACTTGGGGTTGAGCCCCGGGTCCAGGCCGGCCGGCCGGCCGCCCTCCGGACGGCGGCCGCGGGGCACGGCCCCGGACCGGCGCTGCTCCCCCGCCGCGGCGTCGACGTCGAAGGGCAGCACGTCGGCGGTCGGCGCGGTCCCGGCCCCGCCCCAGTCCCGGTCGTCGGCCGGCGCCGCCGCGCCACCGCCCCAGGTCGTGGTGCTCCAGTCCTCGGGCGCCCCGCGGTCGGCGGGGGGACGCGGCGGGCCGTCGGCGGGGTGCAGCTCCCGGATCTCGGGGAAGTCGTGGCCGATCGGCCGGTCGGCGGACGCGGGCCGGTCCCACGGCGCCGGAGTGCCGACGACGTCGGTGCGGACGCCGAACGCGCTGCGCCCGTCGTCGGCACGGTCCCGGGTCGCCTGGTCCTCCTCGGCGCGCTGCGCCTCGACCGCCGACCAGGGGCGGCGCGTCGGTTCCTCGTCCAGGGGCGCGACCACCGGCGCGGGGGGCGCGTCCTCGAGCTGGACGGCGACGTGGATGTCCCGCCCGAACTGCTCGGACAGGGCCTCGGCCAGCACCCGGCGCATGCGCGACTCGAGCACCGTCTGGGTGAACTCGTTCGGAGCGGCCAGCACCGCGGTGCCCTCGAACAGGCCGACGGGCCGGGTGAGGTTCAGCATCGCGTTCTGCTGCGGGGAGAGGCTGGTCGCCAGCCGCTCGCGGATCTGGTCCCAGACAGTTGGCAGATCCGGCGTGTCGGCCATCCCGCTTCGTCCTCCCATGCAGTCGACCCCACGGCCGGTCCGGTACGCCCGGCGGTCCGCGCCGAGCTCCCCCCGTGATCCGTCCAGCATCCACCCGTGCCCGCGGCTGTGGACGCGCGGGCGCAGGTGTTCCACACGGGTGTCCACAGGCTGTGCACGGCCGGCGAGGTGCTGGGCCGGCGTCGCACGGCGATCCGGCCGGAAGAGCATCGCTGCAGGTCACGGCCGGTGTGCGACGGTTGGAGGGGAGGTCCGGCGGTCGGTCGACCGACGGGGTCGGCCCACGCGTCGTGACCCTGACGCCCGACGCGGAGCGACGGCGACGCTAACAGCTTCATCCACAGCCGGGCAACGCCGACAGGGGCGACGGACCCGCGTCGCCCCGTGCGGCCTGTCCGTGCTCGGGCGGCCGCACGGGAAGCGGCGGTGACGGGCGGCACCGGCGCGCCGGGCGGCGTGCGCCCCGGGTCCGGCGGCAGGATGGGCGGTCGGCCTGCGACCGGCCGCCGCCCGGCGCCGGTCCTCGGCTATGCTGGCGGGAGTCTGTGGACGGGTGTGCCCGTTCCCGGCCGCCGCAGTGCGCCTGCGCGGCCAGGTCGGGGCGTCGCCGTCCGCAGTGCCAGCTTCTGGGGTGCCGGGTGCGGCGGACGCCGCCACCGTCACCCCGCGCGTCCCCGTCCACCGACGGGGCCGCACCGCCGATGCCGTGTAGTGGGAGTACCTCGTGAGCAAGCGCACCTTCCAGCCGAACAACCGCCGCCGGTCCAAGACCCACGGCTTCCGGCTGCGGATGCGGACCCGCGCCGGCCGGGCGATCCTCGCCACCCGTCGGCGCAAGGGCCGCGAGAAGCTCTCCGCCTGACGTGCTGCCTGCGCAGGCACGCCTGCGCCGGCGCCCGGAGTTCACCGCGGTGGTCCGATCCGGCCGGCGCGCCGGGCGGCCGACCATGGTGCTGCACTACCTCCCCGAACGGCCCGAGCAGCCGGCCGGCGACACCTCGTCGCCGGCGGTTGCGCGGGCCGGTTTCGTGGTGGGCAGGAGCGTGGGCAACTCGGTGGTCCGCCACCGGGTGACCCGCCGGCTGCGTGCCGTCGTCCGCACGGAGCTGGACCGGCTGCCCGCGAGCGCGGACCTCGTCGTCCGCGCCCGCCCCGAGGCCGCGGACGCCGATTCGGCGGCGCTGCACCGCGACCTGACCGCAGGCCTGGACCGGCTGCTCGGCGACCGGGGGCCCCGGCGATGACCGGCCCGGCGGGGCCGGACCCGCGGCGTTCCGCCGCCGCGCGGTTGCTGCTGCGCGCGGTCGGCTTCTACTCCCGCGCCATCAGCCCGGCGTTCCCGCCGCGCTGCCGGTTCCACCCCACGTGCAGCGCCTACGCCGCCGAGGCGGTCGCGCGGCACGGCGCAGGCCGGGGCAGCTGGCTGACGCTGGTCCGGCTGGCCAAGTGCGCACCCTGGCACCCGGGCGGGGTCGACCCCGTCCCGCCGGCCCGTGGAACCGGGACGGGCTCCCGCTCGTCCACCCCAGCGGCACGTCCTCCGGTCGCGCCGTCCGATGACCCCGGCCGCGAGGCCACCCCGCCGGCCGCGTGCCGGACCCCGCAGGAGGAGTCCTCCGTTGCTTGACTGGCTGTACACCGCCATCTCCTGGGTCATGGCCCGGTGGCACTCGCTGTGGAACCTGGTCTTCGGCGACCCGGCGCCTGAGACAGCCCTCGGCGGCCTGAGCTGGGTGCTCGCGATCGTCTTCCTGGTCGTCACGATCCGGCTCATCCTCTTCCCGCTCTTCGTCAAGCAGGTCAAGTCGCAGCGGGCGATGCAGGAGCTCCAGCCGGAGATCGCCAAGCTGCGCAAGCAGTACGGCAGCGACCGCCAGGGCATGGCGGTGGCGATGCAGCAGCTCCAGAAGGAGCGCGGCGTCAACCCGCTGGCCGGCTGCCTGCCGATCCTGCCGCAGATCCCGGTCTTCCTGGCGCTGTTCCACGTCCTGCGCCGGCTCGCGCCGGACAAGCAGGGGCTCTACTCCTGGACCGACGAGCTCACCGACCAGGCCGCCCGCGCGCAGCTCTTCGGTGCGCCGATCTCCGCGTCGTTCAACATGAGCGGCGCCAAGGAGGAGGCGATCCTCGGGATCGCCGGCGTCAACTACACGAACATCCGCATCGTCGCGTTCGCGCTGATCGTGGTCATGTGCTTCACGACGTACTTCACGCAGAAGCAGATCATGGCGCGCTCGGGCCCGGTCGAGGGCCAGGCCGCGATGGTGCAGAAGCTGATGCTCTACGGCGTCCCCATCAGCCTCTTCGTCTCCGGGTTCATCTTCCCGATCGGTGTCCTCATCTACTGGATGACGAACAACCTGTGGACCATGGGCCAGCAGTTCTTCATCCTGCGCAAGATGCCGCCGCCCGGCTCCGACGCCGCCAAGGCCAAGGCCGCGGCGGAGAAGCCGGCGATCGACCCCAAGACGCTGGCTCCCAAGCCCGGCGCCAAGCCGGTCCGCCCCAAGCAGGGTCGCCCGTCGGGCAGCACCGTCGCCCCGTCCAGCACCGTGGACGGCGACGGCGTCGTCGGGCCGGACCCTGCAGCCGGCGGCTCCACCGCGAACGGGTCGACGGGCAACGGGTCCGCCGGGTCGCGCTCCGCCGGCTCGGGTTCGGGCCGCACGTCCCGCCCCGGCGCGGGCCAGGGGCCGGCCAACCGTGGGAAGCGGAAGCGTCGCTGACCTCCGCCGTACCGCTCGACCGCCGGTCCCGTCCGCCTCGACGTGGACGGCGACATCGACCTCGACGTCGAGGGCGACCGGGCATCGGTCGCGATCGTCGGGGGCAAGCTGGGCGACCTCATCGGGCCGGACGGTGCGACGCTGGAGGCGCTGCAGGAGCTCACCCGCCTCGCCGTCGCGCAGTCCACCGGCGTGCGCAGCCGGCTCATGCTCGACGTCGGCGGGTACCGGGCCAAGCGACGGGCGGACCTCACCTCGCTGGCCGCGGAGACCGCGCGGCGGGTCGCCGCCAGCGGGCAGCCCGAGCGGCTCAGCCCGATGAACCCGTTCGAGCGCAAGGTCGTGCACGACGTCATCGCCTCGGTCGCGGGGGTGCACAGCGAGTCGGAGGGCGAGGAGCCCCGCCGCCGCGTCGTGGTCCTGCCCGACAGGTGAGCGGGGCAGGTCCCGGAGCCGGCGCCGTGGACGTGCCGCAGGTCCCGGCCGCGCCGGCGCAGGCGGGCGCAGTGTTCGGCGCGGCCCTCCCCGCGGCGCAGCGCTACGTGGCCCGGCTGGCCTCCGACGGGGTGACCCGGGGCCTGATCGGGCCGCGCGAGGTCCCGCGGTTGTGGGAGCGGCACGTGCTCAACAGCGCGGCGGTGGCCGAGGCGGTTCCCCGCGACGCACGGGTGGTCGACGTGGGCAGCGGTGCCGGTCTCCCCGGGATCCCCCTCGGCCTGGCCCGCCCCGACATCGCGCTGACGCTGGTCGAGCCGATGGCTCGCCGGGTGGAGTTCCTGGAGGAGGCGGTCGCCGATCTGGCCGAGCCACCGGCCGCCTGGCGGGTGGTGCGGGGCCGCGCCGAGGACCGATCGGTCGTCGCCGCCGTCGGCCGGGTCGACGTCGTCACGGCCCGGGCCGTCGCACCGCTCCCCCGCCTGGTCGGCTGGTGCCGCGGTTTGCTCCGGCCGGGTGCCCAGCTGGTGGCGCTCGTCGGAGCCCGCGCGCTCGCCCAGCTGCCGGCGCTCCGCCCCGAGCTGCACGCCGCCGGGATGCGCGACATCGAGGCACGGGCCGTCGGTGCATCACTGGGGGACGCTGCCACTACCGTGGTGGTCATGACACGGGGGGACCGGTGACGGCGCCGGCAGGCCCACGCGCGTCCTGTTCCACGTGGAACAGCCAGCGCTACCCGACCCGTTCCACGTGAAACGCCGGCAGAGGGAGGACCTGCGATGACCGACCCGGGCGAGCGGCTGCGCAGCAGCCTCGCCGCTGACCAGTCGGCGACGACGTCCTCGGGTGGGCTCGCGGACTTCGACAGCCCGATCGCCATGGAGGCCCTGCGCGCGACGCGCGTGCTGCACGCCGCCGAGCAGGAGCCGTTCCCGGCTCCCGGGCGCATCCGGGTCATCACCATCGCGAACCAGAAGGGCGGGGTCGGCAAGACCACGTCCACGGTGAACCTGGGGGTGGCGCTCGCCCTGTACGGGCTGCGGACCCTGGTGATCGACCTCGACCCGCAGGGCAACGCGAGCACCGCCCTCGGCGTGGAGCACACCGTGGGCACGCCCTCGATCTACGACGCGCTCGTCGGCGACAGCACGCTCTCCGAGGTGGTGCACCAGACGACGGCCAGCCCCAACCTGCTCTGCGTCCCGGCGACCATCGACCTCGCCGGCGCCGAGATCGAGCTGGTCTCGGTGGTCGCCCGCGAGCACCGGCTGCGCCGGTCGATCGAGGCCTACGTGGCGGCGCTCCCGCGGGAACGCCGCCCGCACTACGTGCTCATCGACTGCCCCCCGTCGCTGGGGCTGCTGACGTTGAACGCGCTGGTGGCCGGCGACGAGGTCCTCATCCCCATCCAGTGCGAGTACTACGCGCTCGAGGGCCTCGGTCAGCTGCTCAACAACATCGACCTGGTCCGCCAGCACCTCAACCCCGGGATCGCCGTCCGGACCATCCTCCTGACGATGTACGACGGGCGGACCAAGCTCGCCGACCAGGTGGCCGACGAGGTGCGCAACCACTTCGGCGAGCTGGTCCTGGACGCGGTCATCCCCCGCAACGTCCGCGTCTCCGAGGCCCCCGGCTACGGGCAGTCGGTGCTCACCTACGACCCGGGCTCGCGTGGTTCGACCAGCTACGTCGAGGCCGCCCGGGAGCTGGCCCAGCGTGGTGTCGCGCTCGAGCGGCTCGACGCGGCTGCGGGTGGCAACGGGGCCACCCCGGTCGGCGCCCTCGCCTTCGGGGAGACGTCGGTGCCGTTCCGCCAGGACCCCCAGTGACCACCCCTGCCAGCGAGGAGCAGCGATGACGAAGCGAGGCGGCCTGGGACGCGGGCTGGCGGCGCTCATCCCCACGGGCCCGGCGCCCACCCCTCCCCCGGTCGCC
>NZ_SSXB01000075.1:0-20193 GCF_021698995.1 Blastococcus sp. KM273129
GCCCCGCACCCACTCCCCGCCCGACCGCGCGACCGTGAGCCGGCGCCCGTCGGCACCGTCCGGCGCTCGCGCGTCCGGTCCTCCGGGCCCCCGGCCCGGCAACCGCCCCGCCGTCCTCGTCGCGGTCCCGTAGCGGACCACCACCCGGACCGGGACCGACCGATCCGCGACCCGCGCAGCGCGCGGGCCCGCCCCGCCCCGGTTGGCACCCCGGCGACCGGGGAAGCAGACTGCCACCCGGCCACACCCGCTGCCGCCGCGCTGGAACCACCGGCGCCCGCGGTTGACACCTCAGAACAGGGGTGCACGTGATCCGCCTGCTGATAGCCGATGACCACACGGGGGTCCGGCTCGCGCTGGTGGACCTCTTCGGGTCCACCCCCGACATCGCGGTCGTGGCCGCCTGCTCCGACGGGGACGAGGTCCTGCCGGCCGCGCGGTCGACCCGTCCGCACGTCGCGCTGCTGGATCACGTGATGCCCCGGATGACCGGGCTGGAGGCCGCCGCGCAACTGCGCGAGGAGTGCCCCGACGTCAGGGTCGTGCTGCTGACCGGCACCGTCGGGTCGGGTCTCATGGCGGAGGCCAGGGCGCTGGGCGCGGCAGGTTTCCTCGCCAAGGGCGAGGACTCCGACGCCCTGACCGACCACATCCGCACCGTCGCCGACGGGGGCAGCGCCTGGCCGGAGACGGCGGCCTGCGGGGGACGCCCCTTCTGACGCCGGCGGTCCGGGTTACCGCCTCCGGAGCGGGAACGCACCGCACCGCCGTGGCGACTCAGCGCGAGGGCGCGACGGTGATCAAGCCCACAGGATGAGGACCAAGGTCCCGGTACGGGTCGTTGCCGTACCACAAAGCGCTGGTCATCCGCATACTCGCCCGGCAACGGAGAGCCTCCCTCCCGGGAGGCCACGGCAACTGGGGAGTCGACCGTGCCGCTCATGACCTTGCCCGACCGTCCCGCCCGCGTCGACGCGGCACGCTTCCTCGTGGTCGACGACCACCGGACCTTCGCGGAACTCCTCGCCGGCGCCCTCCGGTCGGCCGGCATGGAGCCGGTGGGCACGGCGGGCTCCGCCGCCCAGGCCGTGGCCATGGCGCGGGACCTCCGCCCCGACATCGTGATCATGGACATCGAGATGCCGCGCCAGGACGGGCTGACCGCCACCCGGCAGATCCGGGAGGTCTCGCCCGGCACCATCGTCGCGGTGGTCACCGGGCACTGCGACCCCGCCTGGGTGGTGCGGGCCGCCCAGGCCGGCGCCTCGGCCTACATCCCGAAGAACGGCTCGCTGGAGGAGATGATCGACGTCCTCTCGCGCGTCCGGCTCGGGCAGATGCTCGTCGCGCCGTCCGCCTTCACCGGCGGCGCCCAATCGGCCCCCACCGTCCGCACCGCAGCTCCGCCCGTGCTCACCCGCCGGGAGAAGGAGGTCCTGGACTGCCTGGGCCGCGGCATGCAGGTCAAGGGCATCGCCCGGCTGCTGGGCATCACCGTCGAGACGTGCCGGGGCTACGTCAAGTCGCTGCACACCAAGCTCGGGGTCCGGTCGCAGCTGGAGGCCGTGATCAAGGCCCAGGAGCTGGGGCTGCTGCCGGCGTCCCGCGAGCGCTGAACGCGGAGGATGACCGCTGAGGACCCGTACCACCGAGCGTGGTACCGCCGCCGGCCCGCATCGCGGATCGGACGCGAACTGACCTACTTCTCCGTCGCCGCCGCCCTGGCGCTCGTCGCCGTCTCGACCGCCACCGTGTTCATCAGCGAGCGCATCGCCCGGTCGAACGCGCTCGACGAGGTGGAGCGGACCACGGTGCGGATCGCCACCGTCGCGCTGGGACCTCTGGTGCCCGGCTACCTGAACGGGACGGTCGCCAACCGGATCGAGTTCGAGCGCGCCGTCGCCAACCGGCTCCGGGACCCCTCGATCGAGTCCATCATCGTCTGGGACGACCAGGGTCGGGTCGTCTACTCCAGCGATCGCCGGCTCGTCGGCGAGCAGGAACCGCTCGGCGCCGAGGTGCGGGCAGCGCTCGCCGGCCGGGTGGTCGCCGAGATCGACGACTCCCCGGACACCACCTACCGGGCGCCGAACGGTGACCCGGCCCTCGAGGTCTACGCCCCGCTGCCGGCCGGGGGCGAGAACCTCGTGCTCGAGATCTACTACGACTACGACGTCATCGCCCGGCAGGCCTCCCGGCTGCGGGGGGAGATCCTGCCGATGGCGCTCGGCGGCCTGGTGCTGCTGCAGGCGGTCCAGTTCCCCATCGCCGCCTCGCTGGCCAAGCGGGTCCGGCGCAACGACGCCGAGCGTGCCGCCCTGGCCGACGCCGCCCTCGAGTCCTCCGAGCGGGAGCGCCGGGCGATCGCCGCCGACCTGCACGACGGCCCGGTGCAGGACCTGGCCGGCGTCAGCTACGCCCTGAGCGCGCTGCGCAACAGCGTCCCGGAGGAGCGGCGGGCCATGGTCGACCGGCTGGCGGGCGTGGTGCGGACCGCCGTCGCCTCGCTGCGCCGCGTCATGCTCGACGTCTACCCCCCGGACCTCTCGGCCGACGGGCTCCCTCGGGCGCTGGACGACCTCGCCCTCCCGCTCCAGGAGCAGGGCCTGGGCGTCGACGTGCAGACCGGGCCGCTGCCGCCGCTGGGCCCCCAGCAGGCCGCGGTCCTCTACCGCACCGCCAAGGAGACGCTGGCCAACGTGGTCCACCACGCCCGGGCGACGCGGGTCTGGGTGACGCTGGAGGCGGAGGGCGCCGGGCCGCAGACGGCGGTCCGCCTGGAGGTGGCCGACGACGGCGCCGGCTTCGGCCCGGCCTACCGCGGCAGCCCCGAGGGGCACCTGGGGCTGAAGCTGCTGGCCGAGCGCGTCGCCGCGCTGGGTGGCCGGGTCGAGATCGGCGACCGGCCGGGCGGCGGGGCTCGCGTCGCGGTGCACCTCCCGGTCGCCCCCGAGCGGTGAGCTACGGCGCCCGACCCCCCGGACGGGGGGTCGGGCGATGCCCCGGGTGCGGCTGCCCGCCGGCGGGGCCCCGGGGCACCGTGGTGCCACCGCGCCGACCGCGGCGGTGGACGGGAGCAGCCGAGATGGACGTCGCCGGATCCGGCCGTGGCTGACCGCCCGGCCGGGCGGCACGCCGCGCCGCGTGCCGCCCGCCGGGAGCGGTCGTCCCTGCTCGTGCGCCTGGGCGCCGGCTTCCTCGTCTGCCTGGTGCTCTCCGTGCTGGGCCTGTTCCCGGTGCAGCTGGTGCGCGTCTCGTCCGGCAGCATGGCGCCGTCGATCGACGCGGGCGACCTGGCGCTGGTCCTCCGGTGGCCGGTGTCGGTGGAGCGCTGGGACGTCGTCGTGGCCGATCCCCTGCAACCGGGCACCGCACCGCTGGTCAAGCGGGTGGTGGCGTTGGGCGGGGAGTCCGTCGCCGTCGAGGACGGCGTCCTGGTGGTGGACGGCACGGCCGTCTGCGAGCCGTGGAGCGACCCGGCACGCCTGGACGGCGTCTGGTTCGGGCCGGTCCGCGTCCCCGACGGGTCGGTGTTCCTGCTCGGCGACGAGCGCGAGGGCTCGGTCGACTCCCGCGTCTTCGGACCCGTCGACGAGTCACGGCTCCGCGGGGTGGTCCTGGCCACGGCCTGGCCCTCCCCCCGCACCGTGCCCGGCACGCCCTGCTGAGCCGCCGGCCAGCGCGCGGACGGCCGGGACCGCCGGCGCTGGTACCTTTCAGCCCGCCGGCCCCGCGCCGGCGGCGCAGCAGCAGCGAAGTCCGGTGCGAACCCGGCGCTGTCCCGCAACTGTGAAGGCCTCCCACGGGGGCCGAGCCAGATCGCCTGCCCTGCGCCGTGCACCCGACCCTCGCGGCAGGGGTCGCGCACCGGGCGTCCGACCAGCTCGGGCGACGACACTCGCCGCCTCCCGTGGAGGCCCTCCTTGCCCGGCACTTCCCCCCGCGCTCCGCGGTCGACCTCGTCCGCCCCGCGGCGGCGCTCCCGCGCCCTCGTCGGTCTGCTGGCCGCTCCCCTGCTCGCCCTGACCGCCTGCGGCGGGTCGTCCGGCACGACCGCCGACGAGCCCGCACCCTCGTCGGCCGCCGGCGACTTCCCGGTCACGGTCACCGGGGACAACGGCCAGGTGACGCTCGAGGAACGTCCCGAGGACATCGTCTCCATGTCGGCCACGGCGACGGAGATGCTGTTCGCCATCGGCGCCGGGAACCAGGTCGAGGCCGCCGACGACAACTCCAACCACCCGGCGGAGGCGCCGACGACGGACCTGTCGGCGTTCACGCCCAACGCCGAGGCCATCGCCGGGTACGACCCGGACCTCGTCGTGCTCAGCAACGACACCAACGGCATCGTCGACGCGCTCGAGACCCTCGACGTGCCGGTGCTGCTGCTCGAGGCGGCCACCGACCTCGACGACACCTACGCGCAGCTGGAGCTGCTCGGCGCGGCGACCGGCCACCCGGAGGAGGCCGCCGAGGTCGTGGCCGACGTGCGCGACCGCATCCAGGCCGCCGTCGACTCCGTGCCCGCCGATGCCGCGGGACAGCGGGTGTTCCACGAGCTCGGCCCGGAGCTGTACTCCGCGGACAGCAGCACGTTCATCGGCAGCATCTACGGCCTGTTCGGCCTGGAGAACATCGCCGACGGCGCGGCCGACGCCAGCGGCGGCTACCCGCAGCTCTCCGCCGAGTACGTCGTCGACCAGGCGCCGGACATCATCGTGCTGGCCGACACCAAGTGCTGCGCCCAGACCGCGGAGACCGTCGCGCAGCGGCCGGGCTTCGGCGAGGTACCGGCGGTCGTGCAGGGCCGGGTCGTGGAGGCCGACGACGACGTCGTCTCCCGCTGGGGCCCGCGCGTCGCGGACTTCGCCGAGACCGTCGCCGGGGCGCTCCAGGGCTGAGGACCTCCCCCGGCATGAGCACCGCAGCACCCGGCACCCGGTCCGGCCGCACCCCGGCCGGACCGGGTGCCGTGCGTTCGCGGCGCTCGGCGTTCCTCGCCGGCACCGGGACCGCGGTCGTCCTGGTGGCGGCGGTGCTGGCGGGGGTGTGGGTCGGTGCGGTGCCGCTGCCGCCGGGCGCGGTCGTCGCCACGCTGCTCGACCGCGCGGTGGCGCCGCTGGGGATCGACGTGCCCGGCGCGCTCGAGGGCACCCGCGGAGCGGTGCTGGTGGAGCTCCGCCTGCCCCGCGTGGTGCTCGCGGTCCTGGTCGGCGCCGGGCTGGCCATCTCGGGCGCGGCCTACCAGGGGGTGTTCCGCAACCCGCTCGCCGACCCCTACCTGCTCGGTGCCGCGGCCGGGGCCGGGCTGGGCGCCACCCTGGTGATCGCCTACGCACCCGGCCAGCAGATCGGCCCGGTCGGGGTCGTCCCCCTGGCCGCCTTCGTCGGCGCGCTGGTCGGTGTCGGCTGCGCCCTGGCCCTGGGGCACGCCGCCGGCGGGTCGCAGAGCGCGTCGCTGCTGCTGGCCGGCATCGCCGTGGCCGCGTTCCTGGCGGCGGCGCAGACGCTGGTGCAGCAGCAGAACACCGACGACCTGCGGGAGATCTACGGCTGGCTGCTCGGCCACCTCGGTGGCGCCCAGTGGTCCGACGTCGGCCTGGTGCTGCCCTACCTCGGGGTGGCCGTGGGCACGCTGCTGCTCTGCGCCCGGCCGCTGGACGTGCTCGCCGTCGGTGACGACGAGGCGCGTTCGCTGGGCGTGCACCCGGGCCGGTTGCGGCTGCTGGTGGTGGTCGCCGCCTCGCTCGCGACCGCGTCCGCCGTCGCGGTCAGCGGGCTCATCGGCTTCGTCGGCCTGGTCGTGCCGCACATCGTCCGGCGGCTGGTCGGCGCCGCGAACGCCCGGGTGCTGCCGGTGTCCCTGCTCGCCGGTGGGGCGTTCCTGGTGCTCGCCGACCTGCTCGCCCGCACCGTCCTGTCCCCCGCGGAGCTGCCGCTGGGGGTGGTCACCGCGTTCGTCGGCGCCCCGTTCTTCGCGGGCCTGCTGTGGGCGGGGGCGCGGCGGCGGTGAGCGGCCGGGGCCCGGTGGACCCGCGCGGCGGCGCGCGGGTGGAGGTGGTCGGCCTGGACGCCGGCTACGGACGGCGACCGGTGCTCTCCGCCGTCCGGTTGACCGTGGAGCCCGGTGGCTGGCTGGGCGTCATCGGCCCCAACGGGTCGGGGAAGTCCACGCTGCTGCGCTCGGTGCTGGGCCTGCACCCCCATGCGGGGCAGGTGCGCATCGACGGCCTGCCGCTGGCCGGCATGCCGCGCCGCGACCGCGCCCGCCTGCTGGCCTACGCCCCGCAGCTGCCGGTGCTCCCCGACGGGGTCAGCACGCGGGACTACGTCCTGCTGGGGCGCACCCCGCACCGCCCGCTGCTGGCCGCGCCCCGCCGGGTCGACCGGGAGGTCGTCGCCGACGTCATGGGCCGGCTGGAGCTCGACGGGCTGGCCGACCGGGCCGTCGTCACCCTGTCCGGCGGGGAGCAGCAGCGCGCCGTCCTCGCCCGGGCGCTGGCCCAGCAGCCGCGGGTGCTCCTGCTCGACGAGCCGACCGCCGCACTCGACCTCGGCCACGCCCAGCAGGTGCTCGACCTGCTCGACCGGCTGCGCCGGCAGGACGGGCTGACCGTGCTGAGCACGCTGCACGACCTGACCCTCGCCGGGCAGTACGCCGACCACCTCACGCTGCTCGCCGAGGGCCGGGTGGTCGCCGAGGGCAGCCCGGAGCAGGTGCTCACCGCCGCGGTGCTGTCGGAGCACTACGGCGCCCGCGCGCGGATCGTCCCCGGGCCCCACGGTCCGGCCGTCCTGCCCGTCCGCGGCGCCTGAACGGGTCAGGCCCGCCGCTCCGGTGCCGACGGGGAGGGGGGCGCAGTCGTCCTGACGGCGGTAGCGCTCTGCCCCGCGGGTGCGGGCAGAGCGCGACTCGCCCGGGAGCACCACCGGTTCACGGCAGCCACGCGGCGCAGGTCAGCGCGCGGCGCGGAAGCGGACCCGGTCCCCCGGCCGCAGCTGCGCGGCCACCGGCAGGTCCGCGGTGACGACGACGGCGAGCACCGGGTAGCCCCCGGTGACCGGGTGGTCGGCCAGGAAGAGCACCGGGGCGCCGTCCGGCGGCACCTGCAGCGCACCGGGCACCAGCCCCTCGCTGGCCAGCTCGCCGTCGCGGGCCCGCCGGAGCCGGGGCCCGGCCAGCCGCAGGCCCACCCGGTCGCTGTCGGCGGCCACCTCCCAGGCCCCGGAGATCAGCGCCGGCCACGCCGCGCCGTCGAACCAGTCGCGCCGCGGGCCGGGCAGCAGCCGCAGCACCGGACGCTCCGGCGGCCCGGCCACGGGGGCGACGTCGACGACCGGCTCCTCCCCCGCCAGCCCGCCGACCGGCAACCGCCTCCCCGCGGCCAGCGCGGGCGGGCCCAGGCCGGACAGCGTGTCCGTGCTGCGCGACCCGAGCACCGGCGGGACGTCGATGCCGCCGCGCACCGCGAGGTAGCTGCGCAGCCCCACCCGCGGGGTGCCCAGCGCCAGCACGGCGCCGGGTCGCAGCGTGGTCGGCGCGGCGAACGGGGCCGGTCGGCCGTCGACGACGACGGGCACCGGCGCACCGGTCACCGCCACCAGCAGGGTGCGCTCGGCCCGCACCCGCAGCCCCCCGGCCGTCGCCTCGACCACCGCCGCCGCGGGGTCGTTGCCCACCAGCCGGTTGGCCAGCGCCGCCGCCGGCCGGTCGGCGGCGCCCGAGCGCGGCACGCCGATCGAGGCCCAGCCGGTCCGGCCGGCGTCCTGCACCGTCGCGAACGGGCCGGGTGCGAGCACGGTCAGCACTCAGCCCACCGCCCGGAACCGGACCGGCGTACCCGGCGCGAGCAACGCGGGTGGGTCCCGGTCGACGTCGAAGAGCACCGCGTCGGTGCGCCCGACGAGCTGCCACCCCCCGGGCGAGGCGCGGGGGTAGACCCCGGCGTAGGGCCCGGCCAGCCCGACCGACCCGGCCGGCACCCGGGTGCGGGGGGTCGCCCGGCGTGGCACGTGCAGGTCCGCCGAGAGCCCGGTCAGGTAGCCGAAGCCGGGGGCGAACCCGCCGAAGGCCACGGTGAGCGCGGCGCCGGTCAGCGCGGCGACGACGCCGTCGGCCGTACGCCCGGTGCGGCGGGCGACCTCGGCCAGGTCCGGCCCGTCGAACACCACCGGCAGCACCACGGGCTCCCTCGCGGAGCCATCGCCGGGGACGGCGGGGACGAGCCTCTGGAGCGCGGCCAGGTCCCGGTCGGTCACCGGCCGGTCGAGCAGCACGAGGACGGTGCGCGCCGCGGGCACCAGGTCGGCCTGCCCGGTGAGCGGGGCGGCGAGCAGCGCCGCGTGCAGCCCGGGCACGTCGGCCGGGTCGGCGGCCTCCACCAGCACCGCGCGGTCGCCGTACGCCGTCGCGCGGT
The DNA here is from genome assembly GCF_021698995.1 of Blastococcus sp. KM273129. NCBI lineage: Bacteria > Bacillati > Actinomycetota > Actinomycetes > Geodermatophilales > Geodermatophilaceae > Blastococcus > Blastococcus sp. KM273129. The sequence continues at coordinate 8,418 of NZ_SSXB01000075.1, forward strand.
GGCTGCCCTCGGTGCCCGTCACCGCCCCATGATCGGGCACCGGGCGAGCGCCCCGGTCCGCCGGACCGGGGGCGGGGTGGAATGCTGGCCCGCCGTGATCTCGCCGCCGGCCGCCCAGGACCCCCGCGACGACGCGGGGACCGCTCCCGGCGTCGCGCCCACCGTGGTGGTCGGCCTGGTCGCCGCCCCCGGCGCGGCCGCCGAGCTGGCCCGGGGCCTGGCCGGCGACCTCGCCGCGGAGCTGGCGGCCCGGCACCCCGAGGTCACCTGGCAGGTGCCGGTGGTCGAGGACGGGCTGGTGCAGCCCCCGGCCGACGACGCCGAGCTCGTCGCCGCCACCCGCGAGCGGCTGCTGTCGGCCGACTGGGACCTCGCGGTCTGCCTCACCGACGTCCCGCTCGAGGTGTCCCGGCGCCCGGTCGTCGCCCACGCGAGCCCGGTGCACGGCGTCGGGGTGCTCTCGCTGCCCGCGCTCGGGGCCGTGGGGCGACGGCGCCGGGCGGTGGGGACGGCGGCCGGCCTGGTGCAGGCCCTGGTGAGCGACGGCGACGACGACCCCGCGGACCCCGGCGACCGGGCGGTGCTCGGCCTCCGGCTGCGCCAGCTGGCCACCGACCCGGCCGACGCCGCCGAGGGCGTCCGGTTCACCGCCCGCGTCCTCTCGGGCAACCTGCGCCTGCTCAGCGGCATGGTGCGGGCCAACCGGCCCTGGCGGCTGGCGATCCGGCTGTCCCGCGCGCTGACCGCGGCGATCGCCGCCGGGGTGTTCGCGCTCGTGACCCCGGACATCTGGCGGCTGGCCGACGCCTACGGGGCGTGGCGGCTGGCGCTGGTGGGCGTGGGCTCGGTCGTGGCCATCGCGGGCACCCTCGTCGTGGGCGCCGAGCTGTGGGAGCGGCCGCGGAGCCGGCGGGTGCGCAAGCAGGTCGCGCTGTTCAACGCCGCCACCGTCGCCACCGTGGCCATCGGGGTGCTGTCGCTGTACCTCGCGCTGTTCGTGCTCGCCCTGCTCGGCGGGCTGCTGCTGGTCGTCGAGCCGCTCTTCGCCGAGGGGCTGGGGCACCCGGCGGCCCTCTCGGACTACCTGGAGCTGGCCTGGCTCACCTGCTCGCTGGCGACCGTCGGCGGTGCGCTGGGGGCCGGGCTGGAGTCCGACGAGGCGGTGCGGGAAGCGGCCTACACCTACCGGCCGGGGACGGCGGAGGACACGTCGCGGGATGTGGATCCCGGGGTGCGGGCGGACAATCGGGCGTGACCATCGGCAGGCGGTTCGAGGCGGCGCTCGCGCGGCACTCCGACCCCGCGCTGGCCGGGCCGGAGGCGCTCCCGGTGCGGCTGAGCCGGGCCGCCGCCGACCTGCTCGGGGTCGACGGCGCCGGCCTGACCCTCGTCGACGGCACCGGCCGGCGGATCCCCCTGGGGGCCAGCAGCCCGGAGGCAGCCGGGGCCGAGCGCATGCAGTTCACCGCGGGCGAGGGACCGTGCGCGGCCGCGGAGACCACGGGCCAGCCGGTGTTCGCCGTCGAGGAGGACCTGCGGCGCCGCTGGCCGCTCTTCGCCGACCTGCTGCTGGGCGGCACGGGTTTCCGCGCCGTCGTCGCCCTCCCCCTCCGCCCGGGCCCCGCCGGGCCGGGGGCGCTCGACCTGTTCTTCACCCGGCCGGCCGACGTCGCGGCGCTCGACGTCTTCGAGGCGGTCGCGGTGGGTGAGCTGGTCACCTCGGCGCTCAGCGACGCGACGGTGTGGTCGACCTGGACGCCCGCCGAGGGGCCGGGGTGGCTGCAGGGCCCGGGACCGCGGCGGCGGGCGGCGGTGTGGGAGGCGGTGGGCAAGCTGAGCGTCGCCCTCGACGTCGACCCGGTGGAGGCGCTGGGCCTGCTCCGCGTCGACGCCTACGCGGCGGGGCGTTCCGTCGACGAGGTCGCCGCCGACCTGCTCGACGGCCACCGGTCGCTGGAGGACCTGCGCCCGCGCGGCTGACCGGTCACCCGGTGAACGGCCCGACCCGCAGCCCGGCGACCTCCAGCGCGGCCCGCACCGTCCGCGCCAGCCGCACCGCGCCGGGGGTGTCCCCGTGCACGCACACGGAGGCCACCTCGACCCGCACCACGCTGCCGTCCACGGCGACCACGGCACCGTCGGCGGCCATCCGCACCGCCCGCTCGGCCACGACGGCCGGGTCGTGCACCAGCGCCCCCGCTGCTCCCCGCGGCACCAGCGTGCCGTCGGGGGCGTACCCGCGGTCGGCGAAGCCCTCCGCCACGGTCGGCAGCCCCGCGTCCTCGGCGGTGCTCAGCAGCAGCGAGCCCGGCAGGCCGAGGAGGGGCAGCCCCGCGTCGTAGGCGGCGACCGCCTCGACGACGGCGCGCGCCTGCGCCGCGTGGTGCACCACGGCGTTGTAGAGGGCGCCGTGCGGCTTGACGTAGGAGACCCGGCCGCCGGCCGCCCGGGCCACGCCGTCCAGAGCGGCGAGCTGGTAGAGGACGTCGGCAGCCAGCTCGTCCGGGGCCACGTCGACGAACCGCCGGCCGAAGCCGGCGAGGTCCCGGTAGGACACCTGGGCGCCGATCGCCACCCCGGCGGTGACGGCCGCGGCGCACACGCGGCGCATGGTCAGCGGGTCTCCCGCGTGGAAGCCGCAGGCCACGTTGGCGCTGCTTACCACCTCCAGCAGCGCGTCGTCGTCACCCAGGCGCCAGACGCCGAACCCCTCGCCCAGGTCGGCGTTCAGGTCGATGCGGGGGGCGCCGGGTGCGGTCACGCGCGCAGTCTCGCACCGGAATGGCGGGCACCCGGCGGGCGCTGCACCCGGCATGGGAGCCGCCGAGCCGCTCACGCTCTTCGACGTCGAGCCGCCGCCGGCGCCGATGCCGGCCAACCACCTGCTCCAGGTCCGCCGGATCTACGCGGAGCCGGCCGCCCTGGACTCCCCGCGCGGGCGGCAGGTGCTGGGTCGCTTCCCCGGGGTCGAGGTGGTCGAGGTGCCCTCGCACTGGCGGATCCCCGAGCTGCACGGCAACGCCGGCAACGTCGAGCGCTGGGTCCGGGTGAAGACCGAGACGCTGGTGCTGGGCGTCCGGAAGGGTCTGGTCACCCGGCCGAACGGCCGCTCGGCGGACTTCATCGCCCCCGGCCTCGCCAACGGCTGCGCGATGGCCTGCGCCTACTGCTACGTGCCGCGGCGCAAGGGCTTCGCCAACCCCATCACGGTGTTCACCAACATCGACCAGATCACCGGGCACCTGCGCCGGCACGTGGCCCGGCAGGGGCCCAGGACCGTGCCCGACCAGTGCGACCCGGCGGCCTGGGTGTACGACATCGGCGAGAACAGCGACTGCTCGGTCGACGCGCTGGTCAGCGACAACGTCGCCGACCTGGTGGCGACCTTCCGCGACCTGCCGACGGCGAAGGCGTCGTTCGCCACCAAGTACGTCAACCGGCAGCTGCTCGACCTCGACCCGCGCGGGCGGACCCGGGTCCGCTTCTCCGTCATGCCCGACGAGGACGCGCGGGTGCTCGACGTGCGCACCAGCCGGGTCGCCGAGCGCATCGCCGCGGTCGACGACTTCGTCGCGGCCGGCTACGAGGTGCACCTGAATCTCTCCCCCGTCGTCCTGCGCGAGGGCTGGGAGCAGGCCTGGGCCGAGCTGCTGGCGCGCCTGGACGACGAGCTCGGCGCCGCGGCGAAGGCCCAGGCCGCCGCCGAGGTCATCATGCTCACCCACAACGAGGCGCTGCACGAGGTCAACCTCGGCTGGCACCCCACCGCGGAGCAGCTGCTGTGGCGGCCCGACCTGCAGGAACCCAAGCGCAGCCAGAACGGCCAGGACAACGTGCGCTACCGGGCCGGGGTCAAGCGGGCGGCCGTCGCACGGCTGCGCGAGCTGGTCGCCCGGGAGGCGCCGTGGCTGCGCATCCGGTACGCCTTCTGACGGCGACATGTCGCGGTGTCGACCTGGCCACATGTCGACGTTCCGTGGCGGCACGCTCACCGGGGGTGTGAGAGGCTGCTGGTCGCGACGGGGAAGCAGCGTCCCGTCGCGCATCGCGTGCTCGAGGGGGAAGGGTGCCCGAGGCCACCTCTGGCGTGCCGGCGGCGACGCTGCTGGCCGCCCTGCCCGACACGGTCGTCGTCGCCGACAGCCGAGGTCGGGTGACCTACGTCAACCCGGCGGTGTCCGCGCTCCTGGGCTACGCGCCGGCCGACCTGCTCGGTCGCGACCTGACCGAGATCATGCCCACCCGGTTCCGCTCCGGGCACAGCGGCCACATCAACCGGTTCCTCACGACCGGCCGCGGTGAGCTGGTCGGCAACACCACGCAGCTGCCGGCCCTGCACGTCGACGGCCACGAGGTCTCCATCGACGTGACGCTGGCCCGCGTGGAGCCCTACCCGGGCGCCGGCGCCGAGGAGGCGTCGATCGTGGGGGTGCTGCGCGACGCCAGCACCACGATCCTGCTGGAGCGGCAGCTGCAGGTCAGCCGCTACCTGGCGGCCACCCTGCGGGTCACGGCCGCCCTCACCGAGGCCGCCGACGCCGACGTCGCGTTCCACCAGCTGCTCCCGACGCTCTGCACCGAGCTGGACTGGGACGCCGCGCTGCTGTGGCAGGCCGATCCCGACCACGGCCGGCTGGTGCACGCCGGGACGTGGGCCGCGCCCGGTGCCGATGTCCCGGCGCTGGCCGCCGACGCCCCCCGCCGGGTGTTCCGCCGCGGGGAGGGCCTCCCGGGGCGCGCCTGGTCGCACCGGGTCCCGGTGGTGGTCGAGGACCTCACCGCGGACCCCCGGGTGGTCCGCCGCGACGAGGTGCGCGCCGACGGGCTCAGCACCGGCGTCGCCTTCCCCGTGCTCAGCGGGGACACGCTGCTCGCGGTCTGCGAGCTGTTCTCCACGCAGTCGCGTCCCGTGCCGCCGGAACTGCTGGAGGTGCTCGGGCACGCCGGCCGGCAGATCGGCCAGTTCCTCGCCCGGCTGCGCGCCGAGTCGGTGGTGCGCGAGCTCGCGGACACCCTGCAGCGCAGCCTGCTGCCCTCCCACCTGCCGTCGATCCCCGGGGTCGAGCTGGCGGCGACCTACCGGGCCGGCGGCGAGGCCGCCCTCGTCGGGGGCGACACCTACGACGTCACGCCGCTGCCCGACGGCCGCTGGATGGTGCTCATCGCCGACGTCTGCGGCACCGGCGCGGAGGCGGCCGCCGTCACCGCCGTCACCCGGCACACGGCCCGCGCGGCCGCGGCGTCCGGCAGCGCCGCGGCGATCCTGGGCGCGGTGAACGCCGCCCTCCTGCACGAGCAGGGCAGCGCCCCGCTCCGGTTCGTCACCGCCTGCTGCCTCGTCCTCGAACCCGCCGGGAGCGGGCAGCGCGCCTCGATCAGCGTGGCCGGCCACCCGTTGCCCCTGCTGCGCCACCCCGACGGCACCACCGCCGCCGTCGGCACCGCCGGGCGCCCCCTGGGCATCGACGCCGGGGTCACCTTCGCCGAGGAGGTGGTCGACCTGCCGCCGGGCGCGACGCTGGTGCTCTACACCGACGGGGTCACCGAGGCACGCGACGACCGCGGTGTCCAGTACGGCGAGGAGGCCCTGCTCCGGGTCGTCGGGGGCGTGGTCACCGGCGCGGCGCGGGAGACGATCGACGCGGTCTCGGGCGCGGTCGAGCGGCAGCTCGCCGGCTCCCGGCACGAGCACGACGACCTCGCCGTCCTGGCGCTCTCCGTCCCGCGCTGACCGCGGCCCGCCGGCCGCCCCTGGCTACGGTGGGCCGGTGGCACGGGTGGTGGTCGTGGGCGCCGGTCTCGGCGGGCTGGCGGCCGCGGCCCGGCTGGCGGCCCTCGGCCACGCCGTCACCCTCGTGGAGCAGGCGGACGGCGTCGGCGGGAAGCTCGGCTGGTTCACCCGCGACGGGCACTCCTTCGACACCGGGCCGAGCCTGGTCACCCTGCCGCAGGTGTACCGGGACCTGTTCGCCGCGACCGGTGGCCGGCTCGAGGACGCCGTCGAGCTGGTCCGGCTGGATCCCGCGGTCGGCTACCGGTTCGGCGACGGCACCCGGCTGACCCTGCCGGGCCACGCGGACGCCGTGCCGGCCGCGCTCGACGACGCCCTGGGCGTCGGCGCCGGGGCGCAGTGGGCCGCGCTCATGGAGCGGGCGGCCGCGATGTGGCGGATCAGCGAGGAGCCGTTCCTGCGCACCCCGCTGGCCGGGGCGACGACGCTGGCGCGGCTGGCCCGGCGCCCGGCCGACGTCGCCGCGATCGCGCCCTGGCGGTCGCTGCGCGGGCTGGGCCGCGACCACCTGCGGCACCCCCACCTGCGCACCCTGCTGGACCGCTACGCCACCTACTCCGGCTCCGACCCGCGGCGCGCGCCGGCCGTGCTGGCGACCGTGCCGTACGCCGAGCAGGCGTTCGGCTCCTGGTACGTGACCGGTGGGCTGCACCGGCTCGGGCATGCGGTGCTGGACCGGGCGGTCGCGCACGGCGCGGTGCTGCGCACCGGGTGCGCCGTCCGCCGGGTGCTCGTGTCCGGTGGCCGGGTGTCCGGCGTGGAACTGGCCGACGGCGAGCGGCTGGCGGCCGACGTCGTCGTCTCCGGGGTCGACGCCGCGGCCCTGCACGGGGGGCTGCTCCCGCCGCACCCGCGCACGCGGAGCGTCCGGCGGGACCTGGCCCGGGCCACGCCGTCGCTCTCGGGGTTCGTGCTCCTGCTCGCGCTGCGCGGCCGGACCCCGGTGCTGGAGCACCACACCGTGCTGTTCCCGAGGGACTACGACGCGGAGTTCGACGCCGTCTTCGGCACCGGCCGCCACGCGGGCCGGCCTTCCCCCGTCGCCGACCCCACCGTCTACGTGAGCGCGCCGCACGACCCCGCGCTCGTACCCGACGGCGACAGCGAGTCGTGGTTCGTGCTGGTGAACGCGCCCCGCCACGACCCGGTGCACGGCGTCGACTGGGACGCCCCCGGGCTGGCCGAGGGGTACGCCGACCGGGTGCTCGACGTCCTGGCCCGGCGCGGGCTCGACGTCCGGGACCGGCTGCGCTGGCGCGTGGTGCGCACGCCGGCCGACCTCGCGCGCGGCACCGGCAGCGTCGGCGGGTCGATCTACGGCACCTCCAGCAACGGCTCGCGCGCGGCGTTCCTGCGCCCGGGCAACGCCTCCCGCGTCCCCGGGCTGTTCCTGGTCGGCGGCTCGGCGCACCCCGGCGGCGGGCTGCCGCTGGTGGGCCTCTCCGCCGAGATCGTCGCCGGCCTCGTCGGCCCCGCCTGAGCGGGCCGGCGGCCGGGGCGATCAGGACGGGCGGACCGCCGCCACGGCGACGAGCGGCGCCCCCGGGGCGATGCGCCGCGGCTCCCGGGGCCGCAGGCCGGCGTCGCGCAGCGCGGTGGTGAGCTCGTCGACCGACGGCAGGGACATGGCCCCCTCCTGCGCCCGCAGGAGCAGGTCGAAGTGGCGGCTGAACAGCTGCGGCGTCGCCACCGTGGTCACCACCAGCAGCGTGCCCCCCGGTGCGAGCCGGGCGGCCACGTCGGCGAAGAGGGCGGCCCGCTCCTCCACCGGGAGGTAGTAGACGACGTTCGCCACCAGCGCCAGGTCGAACGGGCGGTCCCGGGGCAGCCGCCGGACGTCGTCCTGCACGACCGTGGCCCGTCCCGCCAGGCCGCGCTGCTCGAGGGTCCGCCGGGCGAGCGCGGCGGCGTCGGCGTCGACGTCCACCCCGACGCCCTCCGCCCCCGGCGCCGCGGCGAGCACCGTGGCCAGCTGCAACCCCGCCCCGCAGCCGACGTCGAGCACCCGCCGCGGGGGCGCCGCCGCCACCACCTCCCGCAGGACGTCGTCGACGAACGGCTCGAACGCCGCCGAGACGCGGGCGACGACCGCCCCCTGCTCGGCGACGTCCCGCCGCCGGGGGCCGCCGGCCAGCAGGTCCCCGAGGTCGCGGTAGAGCCCGGTGTGGAACCCGGCGAACGCCTCGTACGTGGCGCGGACCAGGTCGTCGCCGACCACGGCCCGGCCGCCGGCCGCCAGCTCCCAGCGGGCGGCGTCGCCCCGGACCAGCCGGCCCGCGGCCAGCACCGCCAGGAAGGCGCCCAGGAGCTCCTCCTCGGCCACGCCCAGCCGGCGGGCGAGCTCCGGTGTGCTGCCCGCACCGTCCGCCACCGCGTCGAGCACCCCGGTGGCCAGACCGGCCGCCGCCACGTGCAGCCGGACGCCCGCCTGCCCGTCCCGCGCCGCGCGCAGCCGGGCGCGGGCGTTCCCCGTCCGGAGGACGGTGACCAGGGTCCGTGCGCCGAACAACCGAGGCATCTGCGCTCCCACCGGTGGGCCGGGCACCACTCTGGCGCGCCGGTGCCGTCGGCGCCAGCACCTCCCCCGCGCAGGTCAGCCGCGGGCGGCCCCGTAGCCGAGCAGCGCGGCCAGCCCGAGGGCGCTGCGCGGCTGGTAGGCCGCGCGCCACAGCCCGCCGTGCGCCGCCTCGTGGGCCTCGTCCTGCCACGGGTGCTCGTGGACCGGGCCGCCCCCGGTGTGCAGGTCGTGCACCAGCAGCGCGGCCATGAGGACGTTCGAGGTGGCCGGCTCGAAGATCTCGACGCCGAACCGGTGCGCCCCGGCGTAGGCCGCGGCCAGCGCCCGGTTCTTCACCACCGACCGGGTGCGCGTCGGCGGCGCGACGTTCATCGACACCGTGCTCCCCGCCGCGCGCGCGACCGTGGCCCGCCACCGCTGCAGGCGCTTGGCGAGCGCGTAGTTGGGCCCCTGCTGGGCCACCAGGCTGTCGGCGATCCCCGGATCCGTGCCGGGCACGTAGGCGCGCTGCAGCAACCGGCCGCCCGACACCGTCCGCAGGGGGCGCCCCAGCAGCTTCGCCGTGCGTGTGCGCCGGGCGTAGGCCTCGACCGACTGCGCCACCGCGTCGGCGGGGACGGCGAAGACGTCGGTCGGCGTGGCGAGGAAGGCCAGAGCCAGCTCCGGCCGCTCCCCCGCCAGGCGCACGGTCAACGCGTCCACCGCCGTGGAGACCCGCACGTTCGTGGCGCCGTCGGCGTAGACGTAGTTGCCGAGCACGAGCTCCCCGGGCAGCCCGGCCGCCCAGTCGGCGACCGCGGGCACCTCGGCGATCAGGTCCGCCCCGGCCCGCGCCGGGTCCGGCTCGGCGCCGGGCACCGCCGTCGGCAGCAGCAGGGTGCCGGCGCCGCCGCGCGCGAGGTCGAGCACGCGCTCCCAGAGCGGGGCACGGGGCAGGTCGACGCCGGCGACGCGCGCCCCCCAGCGCAGCAGCGCGGTGAGCGGCCCCATCTCCGCGCCCGCGCCCAGGACGACGACGGTGCGGCCGGGTAGCGAGAGCCACTCCGGGTGCGCGGCGACGGTCCGCACCGCCTCCGCGCACGAGGGCTCCACCACCCCGGAGGCCACCCAGTCGTCGAGGCGCCGCAGCAGCGCGTCCCCCCGCAGGCGCCCGCCGTGGAACGGCAGCGACAGCTCCCGCTCGGGCTCGGCGGTGCCGGTGACCTCGGCGGTGCCCAGCGCGCGGCCGGCGGGCGCCGTCGCCAGCGCGGCGAGGCCGGTCTCCCCCTCGGGGCCGGCCACCCGCATGCGCGCGTGCAGGGAGGCCAGCCCGGCGTCCGCGATGGACCGCGCCGCGTCGGGCGAGGGCAGGCCGGCCTCCACCAGCCGGCGGAAGTGCGTCAGGTACCCCGCCCGCCAGTTGGTCTCCCGCTCGGCGGCCAGCGCGCCCGCGGCGTCGGCGGGGCGCAGCGCGTCCGCGACGACGGCCCGGCCCAGGGCTGCCGTGCTCCGCCGGCCGTCGGTCCCCGCGGGGAACACGACCCCCAGGTCCTCGCTCATGCAGCCTCCTCCACCCGCCCAGCTTCTCGCGGCACCCCGCGGGGCAGCACCTCGGGGACCCGATCGGGGCGCCGGGAGCACGACTGGGTTGAGCACGTCCGGTTCTGGCTATGGCAGTCGCAGCCATCGCCCTCCCCCGCCGCACGGCGCCCGGGGAGGGCGTCCTGCCCCGCCCACCGCGCCCCGGGAAGCGAGCCCGCCATGCCCCCTGCAGCCACCGACTTCTACGCGGCGGCCCTGCAGTCCGCGGCGACCGCGGACGCCCCCGCACCCGAGCCCTGGTCGGTGCGCGACGCCGGCGGCCGCAGCTACTCACTCGCCGGCGCGCTGGAGCGGTGGACCGGTGACGCCGACGAGGTCGACCGGCACTTCCTCGCCCGCGCCCGGGGCACGGTCCTCGACGTCGGATGCGGACCGGGTCGGCTGGCCGCAGAGCTGGCCCGCCGGGGTGTGCACGCGCTGGGCCTGGACATCTCGCCGACGGCGCTGAGGCTGGCCCGCCGATCGGGCGCCACCGCCATCCGCCGCTCGGTGTTCGAGCCGGTCGTCGCCGAGGGGCTGTGGGGCACGACGCTGCTGGCCGACGGGAACATCGGCATCGGCGGGGACCCGGCCGCGCTGCTGCGCCGCTGCGGGGCGATCGTCGCCCCCGGCGGCCTGGTGCTGGTCGAGACCGAGGGGCCCGGCACGGGTGTGCGCACCACCCGCCTGCGGCTGGAACGGGCAGGAGAGGTGAGCTCCTGGTTCGACTGGGCCCATGTCGGGTGCGACGCGGTCGGGCGGATCGCCGCCGCGGCCGGGCTGCGTCTCGCGGACTCCTGGGAGGACGGCGGCCGCTGGTTCGCCGCCCTCCGCCGACCGCCGGTCCCCGGCGCCGGCTGAGCACGCGGAACGACCCGGCCCCGGCCGGTGGCGAGCCCGCCACCGGCCGGGGCCGGGTCGTGTCCTGCGCGGGTCGTCCGCGCCGAGATCAGCTGGTGGCGCCCTTCAGCGCCTCCGAGAGCGCAGCCGCTTCGTCGGGCGACAGCTCGACGACCAGGCGCCCGCCACCTTCCAGCGGTACCCGCATGACCAGGCCGCGCCCTTCCTTGGTGACCTCGAGGGGACCTTCACCCGTGCGCGGCTTCATGGCCGCCATGCGTGCCTCCTTCACCAGCCGCACGACTGCCTCGTCTGACAGGCGCGCGGTGTCCGATGCTGCGAACTCCGGGACAATCTTCCCGCATGCCCGCCGTCCGTCCAACACGAGGCCCGTCAGGGTGACGTCGCGTCGCGCTCCGGCGGGGCCGCCCGGAAGCAGCCGGCGACGTGGTCGTCGACCATCCCGGTCGCCTGCATGAGGGCGTAGGCCGTGGTCGGCCCGACGAAGGCGAAGCCGCGCCGCTTGAGCTCCCGGGCCATGGCGATCGACTCGGGGCTGGTCGCCGGGACGTCGGCGAGGGTGGCCGGGCGGGCCCGCGGGCCCTGCGGCGCGAAGGACCACAGCAGCTCCGAGAGCCCCTCGGGGAGCTGCTGCGCCGCCCGCGCGTTGCCGATCGCCGCGTCGATCTTCGCCCGGTTGCGGACGATGCCGGCGTCGGCCAGCAGCCGGGCCCGGTCCTCGTCGGTGAACGCCGCGACGGCGTCGATCGCGAACCCGGCGAAGGCCGCCCGGAACGCCGGCCGCTTCCGGAGGATCGTGATCCAGGACAGCCCCGACTGGAACGCCTCCAGGCAGAGCCGCTCGAACAGCGCGTCGTCGCCGCGCAGCGGCACCCCCCACTCCTCGTCGTGGTAGGTGACGTACTCGGGGGCGCTCGTGGCCCAGGCGCAGCGCTGCACGCACCGGACGCTAGCTGTACCCGGCCAGGACGTTGGTGACGACGGCCGGACTTGAACGCAGGAGAACCTCCGAGTGGGGTGTGGCTTGTCTAAGGCCCACATCCGCC
>NZ_SSXB01000076.1:0-20057 GCF_021698995.1 Blastococcus sp. KM273129
CGCACGCCACCCAGTGCCCGCCGATGCGCGGGAGCGGCTGGCCGTCGTCGAGGAAGTCGACGACCAGCGCCGCCGTCGCCCGCTTGGTCCCGGCGAGCACCAGGCCGATCAGCTCGTCGGCCAGCGCGGCGCCGTCGCCGAACCGCTCGACCGCGGGTTCCTCGAGCGGCGGGGCGGGCAGGGTGGCGGCGTAGGCGCGGTACATCGCGAGCGCGGCGGTGCGGTCCGGGTCGCCCGGCTGATCGGTGGCCACGCCGGTAGTTTGCAGGGCATGCCGCTGCGTGCCCGCACCCTGCTCGGTCCCGGCCCGTCCAACCCCTACCCGGAGGCCACCGCCGCGCTCGGCCTGCCGCTGCTCGGGCACCTCGACCCGCTGTTCCTGCAGGTGCTGGACGAGACGTCCGACCGGCTGCGCCAGGTGTTCGGCACGGACAACCGCCGCACGCTCCCGCTCTCGGCCACCGGCTCCGCGGGCATGGAGGCGGCGTTCGTCAACACCGTGGGCCCCGGTGACGTCGTCGTCGTCGCGGTGAACGGCCTGTTCGGGCAGCGGATGACCGACGTCGCCGCCCGGTGCGGGGCCGAGGTCGTCGCGGTCGAGCACGAGTGGGGGCAGCCGGTCGACGCCGAGCGGGTGCTGGCCGCGCACCCGGCGCCGAAGCTCATCGCCGCCGTGCACGCCGAGACCTCCACCGGGGTGCGCTCGGACCTCGAGCCGCTCGCCGCCGGGAAGGGCGACGCCCTGCTCCTGGCCGACTGCGTCACCTCGCTGGGCGGGATCCCGGTGCGGCTGGACGAGTGGGGCGTGGACCTGGCCTACTCGGGCTCGCAGAAGTGCCTGGGCGTGCCCCCGGGGCTCGCGCCGTTCACCATCTCCGACCGCGCCTGGGAGCGGCGGGTCGAGAAGCCGCAGAGCTGGTACCTCGACCTGGGCATGCTCGGCGGCTACGCCGGGGAGGCCGCCGGCTCCGGTGGCCGCACGTACCACCACACCGCCCCGACCGGGATGGTGGTGTCGCTGCACGCCGGGCTGGGACGGATCCTCGAGGAGGGCCTGGAGGCCGTGCACGCCCGGCACGCCGAGGCCGGGCGGCTGCTGCACGAGGGGCTGGCCGAGCTCGGGCTGGAGCTCTTCGCCGCCGAGGGCCACCGGCTGCCGGAGCTGACCACGGTGGAGGTGCCCGAGGGCGTGGACTCCGCCGCGGTGCGCAAGGAGCTGCTGGAACGCTACGACCTGGAGATCGGCGGGGGAGTGGGTGCCTACGCCGCGACGGTGTGGCGGATCGGGCTCATGGGGCCCAACGCCGCCCCGGACCGGGTGGCGCTCGTGCTCGCGGCCCTGCGGGACGTGCTCGGCCGCTGATCGACCCCCGCGGCGGGCGGCCCCGCGGCGCTCGCGGGCGTGCCAGACTGCGGCGTGCTGCCCAGCACGCGCTACGCCCGCAGCGGGGAGCTGTCCATCGCCTACCAGGTGGTCGGGGACGGCCCGCTGGACCTCGTCGCCGCCCCGGGGTTCATCTCGCACCTGGACTGGAACTGGCAGGAGCCCTCGCTGCGGCGCTTCCTGCAGCGGCTCGCGGAGTTCAGCCGGCTGATCCTCTTCGACAAGCGCGGCACCGGGCTGTCCGACCCGGTGCCCGGTCCGGCGACGCTCGAGGAGCGCACCGACGACCTGCGCGCCGTCATGGACGCGGCCGGTTCGGAGCAGGCCGCGCTGCTGGGGGTCTCCGAGGGCGGCGCCATGGCCATGCTGTTCGCCGCCCAGCACCCCGAGCGCACCCGGGCGCTGGTGCTGTACGGGGCCTACCCGCGCATCGTCGAGGCGCCCGACTTCCCCGCCGGGCTGCAGCCGGAGGTCATGGCGGCCCTGCTCACCGGCATGGTCGAGCACTGGGGCGAGGGGGTGGGGCTCGGCGCGTGGGCGCCCGAGCGCCGGCACGACACCGCGCTGCGCGCCTGGTGGGGCACGCTCCAGCGCATGGGGGCCAGCCCCGGCATGGCGCGGCGCATGTTCGAGCTCTACCCGCAGATCGACCTGCGCGACGTGCTGCCCGCGATCCGGGTGCCCACGCTCGTCCTGCACCGGCGCGGTGACCGGATGATCCCCGTCGGGATCGGGCGCTACCTGGCCGAGCGCATCCCCGGCGCCCGCCTCGTGGAGCTGGACGGCGCCGACCACCTCTTCTTCCTCGGCGACACCGAGACACCGCTGGCCGAGATCGAGGAGTTCCTCACCGGCAGCCGCCCCGCCCCGCCCGCCGTCAGCACCGTCCTGGCCACCGTGCTCTTCGCCGACGTCGCCGGCTCGACGGAGCTGGTCGCGCGGGTGGGCGACGCCGCGTGGGCGGGGATCCGCGAGCGGTTCCTGGCGCTGGCGCGCGGCGAGCTGGCCCGCTTCGGCGGGGTGGAGGTCGACGTGGCCGGCGACGGCCTGCTCGCCACCTTCGACGGCCCGGCCCGCGCGATCCGCTGCGCGCTGGCCGTCCAGGACTCCGCCGGTGCCGCGGGCGTGCGGCTGCGGGTGGGCGTCCACGCCGGCGAGGTGCAGCGGCTCGACGGCGGGCACATCGCCGGGCTGGCCGTGCACATCGGTGCCCGGGTGATGGCCGAGGCCGAGCCCGGCGAGGTCCTGGTCTCCGGGACCGTCAAGGACCTCGTGGTGGGATCCGGGCTCGGCTTCGCCTACCGGGGGGTGCGGACCCTGCGCGGGGTCCCGGGCAGCTGGCCGCTGTTCGCCGTCTCGACCTAGCTAGCCGTCCAGGCGGGCCAGCTGCTCTGGGGACAGGGTCAGCCCGGCCGCGGCCACCGAGTCCTGCACCGAGGCGACCCGCGACGCGCCCGGGATGGGGACGACGGTGTCGCTCTGCGCCAGGTGCCAGGCGAGGGTCACCTGGTACACCGAGACCCCGAGCTCGTCGGCCACCTGGGCGAAGGCCGGCGCGGTCGAGCCCAGCGACCCCGCCGAGGTCACCCCGCCGAACGGGCTCCACGGCAGGAAGGCCAGCCCGTGGCCCGCGCAGTGCGCCAGCTCGTCGGCCGAGTGCCGCCAGCCGGGGGAGAACTGGTTCTGCACGCTCACCAGCGCGTCGCCCACGATCGAGCGGGCGACGTCGATCTGGGCGATGTCGGCGTTGGAGATCCCCACCATGCGCACCAGCCCGTCGTCGGCGAGCTGCCGCAGCGCGCCCATGGACTCGTCCCACGGCGTCGCCGGGTCGGGCCGGTGGAACTGGTAGAGGCCGATGGCGTCCACGCCGAGCCGCCGCAGCGAGCCCTCGCAGGCCCGCCGCAGGTAGGCCGGCGACCCGTCGAGCTCCCAGTCGGTGCCGCGCCGGGTGTGCCCGCCCTTGGTCGCGACCAGCACCGCGGAGGTGTCGCCCCCGTAGCCGGCCAGCGCCCGGGCCACGAGCTCCTCGTTGTGCCCGAACTCCGACTCGTCGCGGGCGTAGGCGTCGGCGGTGTCGATCAGGGTGACCCCCGCGTCCAGCGCGGCGTGCACCACGGCGACGGCGTCCTCCTGCGAGGGGCGCTCGTCCTTCGTGGACAGGGGCATGGCGCCCAGCCCGATGGCGCCCACGGTCACGTCTCCGATGCGTCGCTGCTGCATGGGCCCTGTCGTGCCCCGCGGGTAGCGTTCCCACCCGTGAGTTCGCTGTTCGACCCCGCACCCGGCGAGGAAGGCGCGCCGGCCGTCGACCCGGGCGCCCCGCTCGCGGTGCGGATGCGCCCGCGCTCGCTGGACGAGGTCGTCGGGCAGCAGCACCTCCTGGGCGACCGCGCGCCGCTGCGCCGGCTGGTCGAGTCCGACGAGCCGATGTCGCTGGTGCTCTACGGTCCGCCCGGCACCGGCAAGACCACCCTCGCGCACGTCATCTCGCTGGCCACCAAGCGGCAGTTCGTGCAGCTGTCGGCGCTGGACTCCGGGGTGAAGGAGGTCCGCGCGGTCATCCAGAGCGCCAAGCGCGAGCTCACCTACGCCGGCCGGCGCACCGTGCTGTTCATCGACGAGGTCCACCGCTTCTCCAAGACCCAGCAGGACAGCCTGCTCTCCGCGGTGGAGGACCGGATCGTCAGCCTGATCGCCGCCACCACCGAGAACCCGTTCTTCTCCGTGGTCAGCCCGCTGCTCTCCCGCAGCCTGGTGCTGGCGCTGCAGCCGCTCACCGACGACGACGTCCGCCGGCTGCTGCACCGGGCGCTGACCAGCGACCGCGGGCTGGACGGTGCGGTGACGCTCGCCGCGGAGGCGGAGGAGCACCTGGTGCGGATCGCCGGCGGCGACGGGCGCAAGGCGCTCACGGCGCTGGAGTCCGGGGCCGGCGCGGCCCGCGCGGTCGGCGCCACCGAGATCGACCTCGCCACGCTGGAGACGGCGGTGGCGCAGGCGGCGGTCCGCTACGACCGCCAGGGCGACCAGCACTACGACGTCGCCAGCGCGCTGATCAAGAGCATCCGGGGCAGCGACGTCGACGCCGCGCTGCACTACCTGGCCCGCATGGTGGAGGCGGGGGAGGACCCGCGGTTCATCGCCCGGCGGCTGGTGATCAGCGCCAGCGAGGACATCGGCATGGCGGACCCGACCGCGCTGACCACGGCGGTCGCCGCGATGCAGGCGGTGCAGTTCATCGGCATGCCCGAGGGCCACTTCCCGCTCGCCCAGGCCGTCGTCCACCTGGCCACGGCACCCAAGTCGAACGCGGTCACGGTCGCGATGGGCGAGTCGGTGGCCGACGTCCGCGCGGGACTGGCCGGCCCGGTGCCGCCCGGGCTGCGCGACGCGCACTACGCCGGGGCCAAGAAGCTCGGCCACGGCAAGACCTACGCCTATCCCCACGCCCACCCCGACGGCATCGTGGCCCAGCAGTACCCGCCGGACGCGCTGGTGGGCAGGGACTACTACCGCCCGACCAACCGCGGCGTCGAGGGGCGGCTGGGCGAGCGGCTGGCGAAGCTGCGCGCGATCGTCCGCCGGACCCGCTGACCCGGCGGCGGGGCACGGACGGTCCGGCGGCCCCGCGACTAGTGTGACGGGGCCGGAACGTCGCCTCCCGGCGCCGTACCACCCGAGAACAGGAGCACGCGTGTCCGTAGGAGAGATCGCCGGGCTGATCGCAGCCGGGGCCCTGGTGCTGCTGGTCGTGCTCGTGGCCGTCCCGCTGCTCAAGCTCGGCCGGACGCTCGACGAGACGACCCTGACCATCCGCCAGGTCCGCGAGCAGAGCGCGCCGATCCTGAGCCAGGCCGGCACCACGGTCGCGCATGTGAACAGCAACCTGGAGCGGGTCGACGACATCACCGGCAACGCGGCCCACGTCTCCAGCAACGTCGCGGCGCTGACCAGCGTCGTCGCCGCCACCCTGGGCAGCCCGCTGATCAAGGTGGCCGCCTTCAGCTACGGCGTCCGCAGCGCCGCCAAGAAGAAGCGGGAGGGCCAGGCGATCGCCGAGGCCGCCCGCCGCGACAAGGAGGCGCGCCGCGCGCGCCGGGCCGCCCGGCGGGCCGCCTGATGCGCCGGCTGTTCTGGCTCGCGATGGGCATCACCATCGGCGCCCTCGTCGTCCGCAAGCTCTCCGCCGCCGCCGAGAAGATGACGCCGGCCGGCATCGGGGCCTCCATCGCCGACGGGCTGCGCGACCTCGCCGACGCCATCGGTGACTTCGGCGCCGACGTCCGCGAGGCCATGACCGAGCGGGAGCAGGAGCTGCGCGCCGGCACCGGCCTCGACGCGCCGCTGCCGGACCCGTCCCAGGTGGAGTTCCCCGGCCGCCGCGGCGGCGCGCACGCCGCCGACCTCTGACCCACCGGCCCGCGCCGCACGCGCACCGGGCCCCGCAGAACTGAGTTGAGATGCAGACCGCCGAGATCCGCCGCCGCTTCCTGGAGCACTTCGCCTCCCGCGGCCACACCGTCGTCCCCAGCGCCTCGCTGGTGTCGCCCGACCCCTCGCTGCTGTTCACCGTCGCCGGCATGGTGCCCTTCATCCCGTACCTCACCGGCCGGGAGCCCGCGCCCTTCCCGCGGGCCACGAGCGTCCAGAAGTGCGTGCGGACCCTCGACATCGAGGAGGTGGGCAAGACCACCCGGCACGGCACGTTCTTCCAGATGAACGGCAACTTCTCCTTCGGCGACTACTTCAAGGAGGGGGCGATCCAGCACGCCTGGGACCTGATCACCGGGCGGTTGGAGGACGGCGGGCTGGGCTTCGACCCCGACCGCATCTGGGTGACGGTCTACCTCGACGACGACGAGGCCGCCGACGCCTGGCACCGCATCGCCGGGCTGCCGGTCGAGCGGATCCAGCGACTGGGCAAGAAGGACAACTACTGGCACACCGGGGCGGCCGGCCCGGGCGGCCCCTGCTCGGAGATCTACTTCGACCGCGGCCCGCAGTACGGCCCCGACGGCGGCCCGCTGGTCGACACCGCCGGCGACCGGTTCCTGGAGATCTGGAACCTGGTCTTCATGCAGTACGAGCTCACCGACGTCCGGAGCAAGGAGGAGTTCACGGTCGTCGGCGAGCTGCCGAACAAGAACATCGACACCGGCATGGGCCTGGAGCGGGTGGCCTTCCTGCTGCAGGGCGTCGACAACATGTACGAGATCGACGAGGTCGCCCCGGTGCTGCGCCGGGCCGCCGAGCTCGCCGGGGTCACCTACGGCAAGGACGCCGAGGCGGACGTGCGGCTGCGGGTCGTGGCCGACCACGTGCGCAGCGGGCTGATGCTCATCGGTGACGGCGTCGCACCCGGCAACGAGGGCCGCGGCTACATCCTGCGCCGGCTGCTGCGCCGCGCGGTCCGCTCCATGAAGCTGCTCGGCGTCGACGAGGCCACCCTGCCCGAGCTGCTGCCGGTGTCCAGGGACGCCATGAAGGCCAGCTACCCGGAGCTGGAGACCGACTTCGCGCGCATCTCCTCGGTCGCCTACGCCGAGGAGGAGGCGTTCCGCCGCACCCTCACCTCCGGCACGGCGCTGTTCGACACGGCGGTGCGGCAGGCCAAGCAGGCCGGTGCCCCGAAGCTCTCCGGCGAGCAGGCGTTCTCCCTCCACGACACCTACGGCTTCCCCATCGACGTCACCCTCGAGATGGCCGCCGAGCAGGGCGTCACCGTCGACGAGGCGGGCTTCCGGGCCCTGATGCAGGAGCAGCGCGACCGCGCCCGCGCCGACGCCCGCGCCAAGCGCACCGGGTCGGTCGACGTCCTGGCCTACCGGCGGCTGCTCGCCGAGCACGGCCCCACCGACTGGCGGGCCTACGAGACCCTGCGCACCGACTCGCGCGTGCTGGGCGTCGTCGCCGAGGGCGAGGACGAGGGCGACCGCCCGGCCGGGCCGGGCGAGATCACCCGTGTGGTGCTGGACCGCACGCCGTTCTACGCCGAGTCCGGCGGCCAGGTGGCCGATGCGGGCCTGCTCACCTGGGACGGCGGCCGTGCCGAGGTGATCGACGTGCAGCGCCCGGTCAAGGGCCTGGTCGCCCACCAGGTGCGGGTGCTCGAGGGCGAGCTCCGAGCCGGTGCCGAGCTCACCGCCGAGGTGGACCGCGAGTGGCGGCTGTCGGCCTGCCAGGCGCACTCGGGCACCCACGTGGTGCACGCCGCGCTGCGCCAGGTCCTCGGCCCGCAGGCGTTGCAGTCGGGCTCCTACAACCGGCCGGGCTACCTGCGGCTGGACTTCGCCTGGCAGGGCGCGCTCACCGCGCAGCAGCGCGCCGACATCGAGGACGTCGCCAACGCCGCCGTCCGCGCCGACCACCGGGTCACCGCCTCCTGGATGACGCTGCCCGAGGCGCAGGCCTTCGGCGCGCTCGCGCTGTTCGGCGAGACCTACGGCGAGCAGGTGCGCGTCGTGGAGATCGGCGGCCCGTGGTCGCGCGAGCTCTGCGGTGGCACCCACGTGCGCGGCAGCGCGCAGATCGGCACGCTGGCGCTCACCGGGGAGTCCTCGGTGGGCTCCGGCTCCCGGCGCGTCGAGGCCGTCGTGGGGCTCGAGGGCTTCCGGTACCTGGCGCGCGAGCGCGACCTGGTGCGCCAGCTCGCCGAGATCCTCAAGTCGCCGCAGGACGGCCTGGTCGAGCGGGTCAGCGGCATGGTGTCGCGGCTGCGCGACCTGGACCGCGAGCTGGCCGACCTGCGCGCGCAGCAGACGCTGGCGGCCGCCGGCGAGCTCGCGGCGGCGGCGGCGGACGTCGGCGGCGTCGCCGTCGTCACCGGGTCCCCGGCCGGTCTGGGCGGCGGCGACCTGCGCACGCTGGCGCTCGACGTCCGCGGCCGCCTCGGCGCCGACCGGCCGGCCGTCGTGCTGCTGGCGTCGGAGTCCGGTGGCAAGGTGGCGCTGGTGGCGGCGCTGAACCCGGCCGCCGTCGCCCGGGGGCTGTCGGCCAACGACGTCCTCAAGGCGGCCTCGGCACCCGTCGGTGGCCGCGGTGGCGGCAAGTCCGACGTCGCCCAGGGAGGCGGAACCGATCCCGCGGGAATCCCCGCGGCACTGCAGGCCGGCGAGCAGGCGGTCGCGACCGCCACGGGAAGGTGACCAACGTGCCCGACACCGAGTACAACCCCGAGGACACCGGTCCGGTCGGTGGCCGGCGGCGCGACCTGCCGGCGGTGCCGCCGGCGCGCCCGCGCCCGTCCACGGGCGAGCAGCCGACGTACCACCCGACGACCGAGATCGACCTGAGCCAGGGCTTCCCGCCGGTCACGCACGAGACCACCGAGATCGACCTGTCCGGCGGCTGGCCGGAGCACCTCCAGGTGCCCCCGCGCCGCCCCGGCGCCGGTCCCGCGCGGGGCCGGGTGCTGGGCGTCGACGTCGGCACGGTGCGGGTCGGTCTGGCGCTGTCGGACCCGACCGGCACCCTCGCCAGCCCGCTGGAGACCCTCCGCCGCGCCAGGGACGGGGCCGACCTGGACCGCCTGGCCGCCCTGGTGGTGGAGCACGAGGTGTCAGAGGTGGTCGTGGGGGAGCCGGTGCACCTGTCCGGTGCCGCCGGTGCCTCGGCGCAGGATGCTGCCGATTACGCACAGGAACTGGCCGACCGGATCCCGGACGTGCCGGTGAACCTGATCGACGAGAGGCTCTCGACCGTGACCGCAGCCAGCCACCTCCGGGACGGCGGCATCGACAGCCGTCGGCAGCGCGCGGTGATCGACCAGGCGGCCGCCGTGGTCATCCTGCAGCAGTACCTGGACAGCCGGAAGGCCCCCTCGTGACCGCGCCCGGCGGGCCACGGCGGGGGAGGCACGCGTTCGACGACGGAACCGGTGGCATGCCGGCGCCGTTCCCGACCGGCTTCGGCGCCCCCGCCGGTGGTTTCCCGCCGGGCCCGACCGGCGGCCACCTCCCGGTCGCCCGGCACGCCGGCGGGGACGACCCCGTCCCCGGCCGCCAGCACCCCTCGGCCCCGCTGCCGCCGATGCCGGCCGGCGCGTGGAACCGGTTGCGGCCGCGCGAGGACGACATGGACGACGACGCGACCGTCGCCGCCCCCCGGCTCTCCGGCCCGCGCGACGACGCGACCGAGGAGCCGCCGGCCGAGCCCGCCGCGGACGACCCGACCGGCGGGCTCGACGTCATCGGCGCGAACGTCGACGACGACCGGCCGCGGCGACGGGGCCTGCGCCGGCGCCGGGACGACGACGCCCCCGGGGCCGTCGCCGACGACGAGACGGTCGCGCTCCACCCGCAGGACGACCTGGACCGGCACGGGGACCCCGACGACGGCGGCCTGCTGCACGACGACGAGATCCCGGTCGCCCCCTACGACCCGCGCTCGGACCCGCAGCGCCGCCGCCGGCGCCGCCGCCCCCTGGCGATCGGGCTGGCCCTGCTGATCCTCGGCGGGATGGTCGTCGGCATCGTCCTCGCCGGGCAGCGGCTGCTCGGGATGCTCGACCCGGAGGCCCGGGACTACCCGGGCCCCGGCACCGGCAGCGTCGACGTCCGGGTGCAGCAGGGCGACACGCTCACCGACATCGCCCGCACCCTGGCCGACGCCGACGTCATCGCCTCCACAGGTCCCTTCGTGGATGCCGCCCAGGACGAACCCGCGGCCACCGGCATCCAGCCCGGCGTCTACTCGCTGCGGCTGCAGATGAGCGGGCAGGGCGCCCTGGAGCTGCTGCTGGACCCGGCCTCCCGCCAGGTCTCGCGGGTGACCGTGCCCGAGGGCTTCACCGTGGACCAGGTCCTCGCCCGGCTCGCCGAGCAGACCGGCACGCCGCTGGCGGAGCTCGAGGCGGCGGCCGATCCCGCCGCGCTGCCGCTGCCCCCGTACGCGGGTGGGCAGCTCGAGGGCTACCTCTTCCCGGCGACCTACGACTTCGAGCCCGGCACCACCCCGCAGCAGATGCTGCAGCGCATGGTCGAGACCTTCGACGAGGTCGCCGCCCGGCTGCAGCTGGAGGAGCGGGCCGCCGCCCTCGGGCGCACGCCCGGCGAGGTGGTCACCATCGCCTCGATGATCCAGTCGGAGACCCGGCTCGACGAGGAGCGGCCCGACGTCGCCCAGGTCATCTACAACCGGCTGGACGCCGGCATCGCGCTGGGCATCGACGCGACGCTGGCCTACGGCCTGGACAAGAGCGGCAACGAGCTGACCGTCACCGACCTGCAGAGCGACGACCCGTACAACACGCGGAACCGGCGCGGCCTGCCCCCGACCCCGATCAGCTCGCCGGGCGAGGCGAGCCTGGAGGCGGCGCTGGCCCCCAGCACCGGTGACCTCCTGTACTACGTGCTCGAGTCGCAGGACGGGGCGCACTTCTTCACCAGCGACTACGCCGAGTTCCAGCAGGCCCGCCAGCGGTGCGCCGACGCCGGCCTCGGGTGCGGTGGCTGAGCGGCCGCAGCGGGCAGCGGTCCTCGGGCGGCCGGTGAGCCACTCGCTCTCCCCGCTGCTGCACCGTGCCGCCTACGCGGCGCTGGGGCTCACCGGGTGGAGCTACGACGCCCTCGACGTGGGGGCCGAGGACCTGCCGGTGCTGCTGGCCGGGCTCGGCGAGGAGTGGCGCGGCTTCTCGGTGACGATGCCCTGCAAGCAGGCCGCGGTCGCGGTCGCCGACGTGGTGGAGCCCCTCCCGCGGCTGCTCGGAGCGGCCAACACCCTCGTCCGCACCCCGGCCGGCTGGCGGGCCGAGAACACCGACGTCGCCGGCGTGGGCACCGCGCTGCAGGTGGCCGGCGTCGACGACGTGCGGCACGCGGCGCTGCTCGGCGCCGGGGGGACGGCGGCGGCCGCGGCGGTGGCGCTGGCCTCGCTGGGCGCCGAGCGGGTCGACGTCGTCGTGCGCGAGCCGGCCCGGGCCGGTGACGTGGTGCGGGTCCTGGAGACCCTCGGCGTGACGGCGCGGGTGCTGCCCCTGGCCGGGACGCTGGTCGAGGCGCCCGTCGTGGTCAGCACCGTCCCGGTGGCGGGCCAGCCGGCCGTCGCGGCCCTGCAGTGGCACGGCGGCCAGACCGTGCTCGACGTCCTCTACGCACCCTGGCCCACCCCGCTGGCCGAGCGGGTCTCCGCCGCCGGCGGCGCGGTGATCAGCGGGCTGGAGGTCCTGTTCTGGCAGGCCACCGCGCAGGTGGAGCTCATGACCGGGCAGCCGGCGCCCATCGGCGCCATGCGCGCCGCGCTCGACGCCCGCTGAGCCGACCGCCGTGGAGGTGTCCGACGCCGTCCTCGCCGGCGCCGCGGTGGTCGCCGGGTCGGTCCTCGGGCCCGTCCTGGCGCGGGGCACCGTCCGCCTGGCCGCCCGGGACGACGCCGCCACCCCGTCGCCGGCCCGGGTGGCGCTGACCGCGGCGCTCACGGCGGGGGCGCTGGCCGCTGCGGTGCTGCTCGGAGGGCCCCGCCCCGCGACGCTGGCGCTGGCCTGGGCCGCGGGCGCGGCGGTCGTGCTGGGCGGCGTCGACCTGGCGGCGCACCGGCTGCCCGACCGCGTCCTCCTCCCCGCCGCCGTCGTCTGCGGAGCAGCCCTGCTCGCCGACGCCGCGGTGCTGGGCACCTGGCCGGCGCTGCTCCGGGCCCTCGGGGCGGGCGCCGCCGCCCTGCTCCTCTCGGGAGCCGCGCGGCTGGCCGCGCCCGCGGGCCTGGGGTTCGGCGACGTCAAGCTGCTCGGGTTGCTGGGGATGGTGCTCGGCTGGGCGGGCTGGGGCGTGCTGCTCGCCGGTCTCTTCCTCGGCCTGGTCGCCGGGGCACTGGTCTCGCTGGTGCTGGTGGCGACCGGGCGGGCGGGCTGGCGCAGCACCGTGCCGTTCGGCCCACCGCTGCTGGCCGGCGCCGCCCTGGCCCTGGCGCTCGGCGGGCTGCCACCCGCCGGGTGAGGGACCCCGTCCTCCGCACCCCCCGCAGGCTCGGGGCGCGCCTCGGGACGGAGCCCGGGTAAGGCACAATGCGCTGCATGTTGCGCTGGCTGACCGCCGGTGAGTCGCACGGCCAGCAGCTCACCGCCATCCTCGAGGGCCTCCCGGCCGGGGTCGAGGTGCAGACGGCCGACCTCGACCTGCAGCTCGCCCGCCGCCGGCTGGGCCACGGGCGGGGTGCCCGGATGTCCTTCGAGCAGGACGTCGTCACCCTCACCGGCGGGGTCCGCCACGGCCGCACCCAGGGCGGGCCGATCGCGGTGCAGGTGGGCAACACCGAGTGGCCGAAGTGGCAGACGGTCATGTCCGCCGACCCGGTCGACGCCGAGGTCCTCGCCGGGCAGGCGCGCAACGCGCCGCTGACCCGCCCGCGGCCCGGTCACGCCGACCTCGCCGGCATGCAGAAGTACGGCTTCGACGACGCCCGGCCGGTGCTCGAGCGGGCCAGCGCCCGCGAGACCGCCGCCCGGGTCGCCCTCGGCGCCATCGCCCAGGCGTTCCTGCGGCAGGCGCTCGGGGTGTCGGTCGTGAGCCACGTGGTGGGCATCGGGCCGGTGGCCGCGCCCGACGGGCTGGTGCCCGGGCCCGACGACAACCCGCGGCTGGACGAGGACCCGGTGCGCTGCGCCGACCCCGCCACCAGCGAGCGGATGACCGCCGAGATCGACGACGCCCGCAAGAACGGGGACACCCTCGGCGGCGTCATCGAGGTCGTCGTCCACGGGCTGCCGCCCGGTCTGGGCAGCCACGTGCACTGGGACCGGCGCCTGGACGCCCGGCTGGCCGCCGCCCTCATGGGGGTGCAGTCGGTCAAGGCCGTGGAGGTCGGCGACGGGCTGGAGACCGCCCGCCGCCGCGGCTCGGTGGCCCACGACGAGATCGTCCTGGCCGACGACGGCCGGCGGGTGCAGCGGCTCACCGACCGGGCCGGGGGCATCGAGGGCGGCATGACCAACGGCGAGGTGCTGCGCGTCCGCGCCGCCATGAAGCCGATCAGCACCGTCCCCCGCGCGCTGCAGACCGTCGACGTCGCCACCGGGGAGGCCGCCGTCGCCATCAACCAGCGCAGCGACGCGTGCGCCGTGCCGCGCGGCAGCGTCGTCATGGAGGCGATGGTGGCGCTCGTGCTGGCCGACGCCGCGCTGGAGAAGTTCGGCGGCGACTCGGTCGCCGAGACCCGGCGCAACGCGCAGGCCTACCTCGACGCCCTGCGCTACCGGTGAGCCGTCCGGCCCTGGTCCTCGTCGGCCCGCCCGCCTCGGGGAAGACGACGGTCGGCACGGCGGTCGCCGCCGCGCGGGGGCTCGCCTTCCGCGACACCGACCGCGACGTCGAGGAGTCCACCGGGTCGACCGTCGCCGACCTGTTCGTCCAGCACGGCGAGCCGCACTTCCGCGCGCTGGAGGAGCAGGCGGTCGCCCGGGCGCTCGGCGAGCACCCGGGGGTGCTCGCGCTGGGCGGGGGCGCGGTGACCAGCGCCGCGACCCGTGAGCTGCTCGTGGCCCACGGCCGGGCCGGCGGGGCCGTCGTCTGGCTCGACGTCGACGTCGCCTCCGCCGCCCGCCGGGTCGGGCTGTCCCGCGACCGCCCGCTGCTGGCCGTCAACCCGCGCGCGATGCTGCGCGCCATGCTCGAACAGCGCGCCCCGCTCTACACGGAGGTGGCCACGCACCGCGTCGCCACCGCGGGGCGCCCGCCGGAGGAGGTCGTCGCCGAGGTGCTCGCCGTCCTGGACCCGGAGGGGGGCCGGTGACCCGCCGCGTCCCCGTCGCGGGGGAGCGGCCCTACGAGGTCGTCATCGGCCCCGGCGCCCAGGCGGAGCTCGCGCTCGTCCTGGCCGGCACCCCCAAGGTGGCCGTGGTGCACGCCCCACCGCTCGCCGCCGCCGCCGGCGCCGCCGTGGAGACGCTGCAGACCGCCGGCGTCGCGGCCGAGGCGGTCGTGGTCCCGGACGGCGAGGCGGCCAAGACCGCGCAGGTGGCCGCCGAGGTGTGGGACGAGTTCGGCCGGCTGGGCCTGACCCGGTCCGATGCCGTCGTGGGGCTCGGCGGTGGCGCGGTCACCGACCTCGCCGGCTTCCTGGCCGCCACCTGGACGCGCGGCATCCGCGTCGTCCAGGTGCCCACCAGCCTGCTCGGCATGGTCGACGCCGCCGTCGGCGGGAAGACGGGCATCAACACCGCCGCCGGCAAGAACCTGGTCGGCGCGTTCCACCCGCCCGCCGGCGTGCTCGCCGACACCGATCTGCTGGCCGGGCTGCCCGACGCGGAGTTCCGTGCCGGGCTGGCCGAGGTCGTCAAGTGCGGCTTCATCGCCGACGGCCGGATCCTCGAGCTGCTGGCCGCCGACCCCACGGGGCGCCGCGACACCGAGGAGCTCATCGAGCGCGCGGTGCGGGTGAAGGCCGCGGCGGTGGGGGAGGACCTGCTGGACACCGGCGTCCGGGAGTTCCTCAACTACGGCCACACCCTCGGGCACGCGGTCGAGCGGGTCGAGGACTTCGGCTGGCGCCACGGCGAGGCGGTCGCCGTCGGACTGGTGTTCGCCGCCGAGCTGGCGGGGCAGGCCGGGCTGCTCACCCGCGCGGAGGTCGACCGGCACCGCGAGCTGCTCACCGCCATGGGGCTGCCCACCACCTACGCCGGCGACTGGGCCCGGCTGCAGGAGGTCATGCGCGTGGACAAGAAGGCCCGCGGCGCCTCGCTGCGGTTCGTCGTCCTCGACGGGCTGGGCAACCCCCGCATCCTGACCGATCCCGACCAGGCCTGGCTCGACGCGGCCTGGGCCGCCGTCTCCGGAGACGACTCATGACGATCCACGTGCTCAACGGCGCGAACCTCGGCCGGCTCGGCACCCGCGAGCCCGAGATCTACGGCACCACCACCTACGACCAGCTGGTCGAGCTGGTGGAGACGGCCGCCCGGGAGCTCGGCGTCAAGGTGCTGGTGCGCCAGACCGACGACGAGGGCCAGCTGCTGCGCTGGGTCCACGAGGCGACCGACGCCGGCGCCCCCGTCGTGATCAACCCCGGGGGGTGGACGCACACGTCCGTCGTCCTGCACGACGCCCTCGCCGCGGTCACGGCCCCGGTGGTGGAGGTGCACATCAGCAACATCCACCGCCGCGAGGAGTTCCGGCGGCACTCCTACGTCTCGCGGGTGGCCGACGGCACGATCGCCGGCCTCGGCGTGCACGGCTACGTGCTGGCGCTGCAGTGGATGACGCTGCGGGGTGTCTCGTGAGCCGCGCCCGTGAGCGGCGCGAGGTGCTCCGGGCCACCGCCGCGGAGCGCGGGCTGGACTCCGTGCTGGTCACCGACCTGCTCAACGTCCGGTACCTCACCGGGTTCACCGGTTCCAACGGCGCCCTGCTGCTGCGGGTCGACGGCCGCGACCTGTTCGGCACCGACGGCCGCTACACCACCCAGGCCGGCGTGCAGGTGCCCGACGTGGAGCTGCTCGTCGACCGGGCCACCGTGCCCGCGCTGGCCCGGGAGGCGGTGCGCCGCGGTTCGGGGCGGATCGGCTACGAGTCCCACGACCTCACCGTCGACGGGCTGCACGGGCTGGAGCGGGTGCTCGCCGACGCCGCCGCGGGCGGGCCCGTCCCGGAGCTGGCGTCGGTGCGCCGGGCGGTCGAGGCCCAGCGCGCGGTGAAGGACGCCGACGAGGTCGAGTCGCTGCGCCGGGCGTGCGCCGTCGCCGACCAGGCGCTGGCCGAGCTCGCCGCCGAGGGCGCGCTGCGCCCGGGCCGCACCGAGCTGGAGGTGGGCCGCGAGCTGGACGCCCGGATGCTGGCACTGGGTGCCGAGGCGCCGTCGTTCGAGACGATCGTGGCCACCGGGGCGAACTCGGCCATCCCGCACCACCGGCCCGACCGCACCGAGCTGCGCCCCGGGGACTTCCTCAAGCTCGACTTCGGCGCCACCGTCGAGGGCTACCACTCCGACATGACCCGCACCCTGGTGCTGGGCCGGGCGGCGGACTGGCAGCGGGAGGTCTACGCCCTGGTGGCGGAGTCCCAGGCGGCCGGCCGGGCGGCGCTCGCGGTGGGGGCCGACGTCGTCGCCGTCGACGCCGCCGCGCGCGACGTGATCGTCGCGGCCGGGCACGGCGAGCACTTCACCCACGGCCTCGGGCACGGCGTGGGCCTGGAGATCCACGAGGCGCCGGGCATCGGCCAGCAGGGCGCGGGTACTCTGGCCGCCGGTATGGCCGTCACCGTGGAGCCGGGCGTGTACCTGCCCGGCCACGGCGGTGTCCGGATCGAGGACACCCTGATCGTCACCGACGACGCGCCCGAGTTGTTGACCCTCACGAGCAAGGAACTGCTGGTCCTCTAGATGGCTACCACCAACGACCTGAAGAACGGCATCGTCCTCAACCTGGACGGGCAGCTCTGGACCGTCACCGACTTCCAGCACGTCAAGCCCGGCAAGGGCGGGGCGTTCGTGCGCACGACGCTGAAGAACGTGCTGTCGGGCAAGGTCGTCGACAAGACCTTCAACGCGGGCACCAAGGTGGAGACCGCCACCGTGGACAAGCGGTCGATGACCTACCTGTACAAGGAGGGCACCGACTTCGTCTTCATGGACGGCGACACGTTCGAGCAGATCTACGTGCCGGCCGAGACCGTGGGCGACGGCGCCAACTACCTGCTCGACAACACCGAGGTCATCGTCGCGGTGCACGAGGGCACCCCGCTGTACGTCGAGCTGCCGGTGACCATGGAGCTCGTCGTCGAGCACACCGACCCGGGCCTGCAGGGCGACCGCTCCACCGGTGGCACCAAGCCCGCGACGCTGGAGACCGGCGCGCAGATCCAGGTGCCGCTGTTCATCAGCACCGGTGAGAAGCTCAAGGTCGACACCCGCGACGGCCGGTACCTCGGCCGCGTCAACTGACCGCGAGCTGACTCCGTGGCTGCGCGGACCAAGGCGCGCAAGCGCGCCGTCGACGTCCTCTACGAGGCCGACGTGCGGGGCCGGGAGCGGGTGGAGCTGCTCCGCGAGCGGGTCGCCGACGGCAACCCGCCGATCCCCGACCACGCCATCCGCCTCGTCGAGGGTGTCGCCGAGCACGGGGCGCGCATCGACGAGCTGATCGAGACGCACACCGCCGGCTGGTCGCTGCAGCGGCTGCCCGACGTGGACCGCGCGATCCTGCGCATGGCGACCTTCGAGCTGCTCTGGGTGGACGACGTGCCCGACGCCGTCGTCATCGACGAGGCGGTGGAGCTCGCCCGCGCGATCTCCACCGACGAGTCGCCCCGGTACGTCAACGGCGTCCTCGGCGCCATCCTCGCCGCCGAGGTCCCCACCGCCTGACCGGCGGCGCCGCCAGGTCTGGGGGTGGCCCCACCCCCTCCCGAGGGGGTCGCCCGGACGGCGGGATGCAGCACCATCGCCGGTGGTCGACCGGTCCCGGCGGGCACGCGCCGTCGGGGTCCGGAGGGGCGGAGGCCCCGACCACCGGAGTGCGAGGAGCGCCAGGTGCAGCAACCCCGTGCCCACCGTCGTCGGTGGAGGGCCGCAGCCGCCGGGACGGCGGTCGCCCTGGTCGCGCCGGTCCTCGCCGGCACGGTGCCGGCGTCGGCGTCCCTCACCGGGCCGGGTGTCGGGCCCGGCAAGAACATCACCGTCTTCCACAACCTCGACTTCGTCGGGGTCTTCGGCTACGGCACGATCGGCCAGACCATCCGGGTGGAGGTCCTCCGCGACGGCGCGCTCATCGGCGTCGCCCAGGGCCCCGCCTGGGGCACCGACGAGGGCGTCGGGCTGGAGGTCAACCACGGCGTCGAGACGGGGACGCCCTTCCCGGGGGACTGCTGGGCCGGCGGCACCCCCGACATCAGGCCCGGCGACCGGGTCGTGGTGTACGCGGGGAAGGCCCGCAACGAGGTGACGGTCGACGACATCCGCTGGACCGGCGCTCCGCAGTCGGCGGACGAGGACGGGGACGGTACGGCCGACTCCGTCGTCGTCCACGGTGTCGCCCGGCGTTTCGACGGCACCGTCATCCCACCGGCGGAGCTCGACTCCGGCGAGTTCCGCAACGAGAGCGGCAAGTACCGCGCCACCCCGGACACCATCGAGGCCGACCCCGGGGTGCACGGCGGCTTCGTCGTGCGGTACCGGGCGCCCTACCCCGGCTTCCGCAACAGCGACGGCCTGAGCGAGGCGCAGCGGCGGCAGGCGCTGCTGACCGAGGACGGGCACGCGATCGGGTTCGGCCACACCGAGCCGTTGCCGCGGGAGTCCATGCTCGTGGACGGCCTGGCGGACGTGACCGGCCCCGCGCCCGGCTGCGAGGGCTTCAGCCAGGACCTGCTGCCTCCCCGGGCGGTCACCCTGACCCCGGCCCCCGACAGCCGCGACGTGGGCCGGCTGACCAACGTCGCCGTCGCGTTCGACGAGCCGGTCACCGGGCTCAGCGCCTCGACCTTCACGCTGACCGCATCCGACGGGACGGCGGTGGCCGCGGGCGTCTCCTACAACCGGACCACCGGCGTGGCCACCCTCAACCCGTACCCGGGCACCACCGACCCCCTGGCCGCGGGTACCCGCTACACCGCCACCGTCAGCGAGGCGGTCACCGACGCCGCGGGGAACCCGCCGGCGACGACCAGCTGGTCGTTCGTCACCAGCGGCGAGGGTCCGGACAACGACCGCACCGCGCCCACGGTCACCAGCCGGTCACCCCAGCCGGACGCGACCGGGGTGGCCCGGGGCGCGAACGTGCTGGTCGGCATGAGCGAGGCCGTCGCGAGACCCGACCCGGCATCGGTCTGGCTGGAGGCGCCGGACGGCTCGAAGGTCCCCGCGGCGGTCAACTACAACGCGACGACCAGGACGGTGATCGTCAACCCGGATGCCGACCTCGCTGCCGGCACCGCCCACAGGGTCGTGCTGACCGAGGGCGTCGTGGACCTGGCCGGCAACCCGCTGGCGCCGACGAGCTGGACGTTCACCACGAGCGGCACGGCGTCCGGGGACACCGTGCCGCCGACGGTCACCGCCCAGTCGCCCGCGGCGGGCGCGACGGGGGTGGCCCGGGGCGCGAACGTGCTGGTCGGCATGAGCGAGCCGGTCGTCAGGCCGGCTGCGTCGGCGGTGTGGCTGGAGGCGGCGGACGGCTCGCGGGTCCCCGCGGCGGTCAACTACAACGGGACGACCAGGACGGTGATCGTCAACCCGGATGCCGATCTGGCCGCCGGCACCTACACGGTCGTGCTGACCGAGGGTGTCGTGGACCTGGCCGGCAACCCGCTGGCGCCGACGAGCTGGACGTTCACCGTCGGGACGGCGCCGTCGGACACGGTCGCGCCGACGGTCACCAGCCGCGCGCCGGAACCCGACGCCACCGGCGTGGGCCGGGCGGCCAACGTGTTCATCACCTTCAGCGAGCCGATGCGCAAGCCCGACGCGTCCGTCGTGTGGCTCGAGGCGCCGGACGGTTCGACGGTCCCGGCGACGGTGAACTACAACGCCACCAGCAGCACCGTGATCCTCAACCCCACCGCGGACCTCGCGGCGGGCGCGACGTACACGGTGGTCCTGACCGCCGGGGTCGCGGATGTCGCGGGCCTGCCCGTCGCCCCCGAGCGGTGGGCCTTCACCACCCGTTGAGCCCGGCAGCAGGGTGACCCCGGGGTGGGGAGCGACCCCGGGGTCACCCTGCTGCCGGGCTCAACGGGTGGTGAAG